>NZ_JBCOCI010000456.1:0-420 GCF_040929485.1 Phocaeicola sp. RTP21198st1_B8_RTP21198_201120
CCAATGTATTCAGTTAGCTGATGAAAATTACCCGAACGGACATCCTCAATTGGCGCAAGTGGCTATCCAGCAAGGAGAATTGTTGGCAAAGAATCTGGTACGTATGGAGAAAGGACGGGAGATGAAACCTTTCCATTACCGTAATTTGGGTTCGATGGCGACTGTAGGACGTAATCGTGCCGTGGCAGAGTTTAGTAAAGTAAAAATGCAGGGATGGTTTGCCTGGGTGATGTGGCTGGTTGTTCATCTGCGCTCTATTCTTGGGGTACGCAATAAGGTTATTGTACTCTTGAATTGGGTATGGAATTATTTCACTTACGATCAGTCTATGCGTATGATTGTCTATGCCCGTAAAGCAAAAGAGATTCGTGATCGTGAAAAGGTGGAGGAAACTACCCATTGGGGGAAAGAACTGGTACA
>NZ_JBCOCI010000456.1:430-1172 GCF_040929485.1 Phocaeicola sp. RTP21198st1_B8_RTP21198_201120
CCAAATAGACAGGCTTCCTGCTGGCAGGATGATAGATTCTATTCTGAACGGTAAATTCGTACAGGGTGTCCGATATCGGACACCCTGTGTTTTTTGTTATCTTCTATTTATCAACCATTTACGATTTTGGCACAGATTTGGTATATGAAGTACCGAATTGATACATCATAAAATAGTAAATGATCGGATATGGACAGAGAAATTCCTAAAGAGGTACGTCAAAAAGAACGTAATAAGAAGATTATTCGTTATTCATCCATTGGAGTGGCAAGTATTATTGCCATCAGTGTACTTATATCTGTATTAAGGGCAGGAGTGGAGGCAAAGGATCTTGTCTTTTCCACAGTCGATAAAGGGGTGATTGAGGTAAGTGTCAGCGCTTCCGGTAAGGTTGTCCCTGCTTTTGAAGAAATTATCAATTCTCCGATCAACAGTCGTATTATTGAAGTCTATAAAAAAGGGGGAGATAGCGTAGACGTAGGTACTCCGATTCTGAAACTGGACCTTCAGAGTACGGAAATTGAATATAAGAAGTTGCTGGACGAGGAACAAATGCGCCAGTATAAGCTTGATCAGCTTCGCGTCAATAATCAGACGAAACTTTCCGATATGGCAATGCAGATTAAAGTGTCGGCAATGAAATTGAGTCGGATGAAAGTGGAGTTGAGAAATGAACACTATCTGGACAGCCTCGGTGCAGGAACAACAGATAAAGTACGCCAGGCCGAATTGAGCTATAATG
>NZ_JBCOCI010000457.1:0-912 GCF_040929485.1 Phocaeicola sp. RTP21198st1_B8_RTP21198_201120
GAGCGGGATTACTTTATCACTGATGTTACCGGATTTATGAAAAATCTGGAGTCATGGGGAGTTCCGGAACAGGTTTTTGTAGACCGGGAAGGGAATACGTGGCTTAGTGTGGCAGGTGAAGGATGTTACCGTTACAAGGAGGGTGGAAAGAGACTCTTCTTTTCGTATACGGAACATTCGTTGCCGGAGTATGGAGTGACACAAATGGCGGAATGTAGTGACGGAATCTTGTTGATTTATAATACGGGACTGCTTGTCTGTCTGGATCGTGCCACATTGGCGATTAAATGGCAGTCTGATGAAATTAAGAAATATATTCCGGGAGGAAAGACGATAGAACTTTCGCTTTTTGTAGATAGAGACAATTGCATCTGGGCATACAGTCTTATGGGAATCTGGGCGTATGATTGCGGAACAAAAAGTTGGCGGACAGATTTGACCGGTATCTGGTCGTCACGTCCGGACGTAATTATTCATGCGGTGGCACAGGATATAGAAGGCAGGATTTGGGTTGGAAAGGATTATGACGGCATAGACGTGCTTGAGAAAGAAACGGGGAAAGTGACTTCTCTTGTTGCCCACGATGACAATGGACGGAGCTTGCCTCATAATACAATTTATGACTTATATGCTGACAGGGATGGTGTCATGTGGGTAGGTACTTATAAGAAGGGGGTATCTTATTATAGTGAAAGCATCTTTAAGTTCAATATGTATGAATGGGGAGATATAACTTGCATAGAACAGGCGGATGAAGATAGACTGTGGCTCGGAACGAACGACCATGGGATTCTTTTGTGGAATCGCTCTACAGGAAAGGCGGAACCTTTCTGGAGAGACGCCGAAGGACAATTGCCGAATCCCGTCGTGTCTATGTTGAAATCGAAAGACGGCAAATTATGGGTAGGGACA
>NZ_JBCOCI010000457.1:922-1171 GCF_040929485.1 Phocaeicola sp. RTP21198st1_B8_RTP21198_201120
GGAAGGTACCGGAAACGCTTTGGCGAGTAATAATGTCTGGGCATTGGTGGAGGATGATAAGGGAAGAATCTGGATTGCTTCCTTGGGAGGCGGTTTGCAATGTTTGGAACCGTTATCCGGTACTTTTGAAACTTATACCAGTAACAACTCGGCTCTGCTGGAGAATAATGTAACCTCTTTGTGTTGGGTAGATGATAATACATTGTTTTTCGGAACTGCCAGTCAGGGAGTAGGAACGATGGATATGCG
>NZ_JBCOCI010000458.1:0-1170 GCF_040929485.1 Phocaeicola sp. RTP21198st1_B8_RTP21198_201120
GTGTATATCCGTTCGAAAACAGCCTGACAAGTGTAGGTACAGTGCCCACTTCCTTAAGAAACAGAAAACTGAAATGGGAGACTACCGAACAGTGGAACCTAGGCCTGGACTTAGGCTTCCTGGACGAACGCATCGGATTAACCGTAGACTGGTATCGTAAAACGACTCGTGATTTGTTGCTGAATACTGCACTTCCCACCTCTTCCGGTTATTTCAGTGCCATGAAGAATGTAGGAAAGGTACGCAACCAAGGTATCGAGCTCACATTGAACACAACCAATATCAAGAACCGTCATTTCTCATGGACTACTAACTTTAATATCGCATTCAACAAGAACAAAGTATTAGAATTGGCCGAAAACCAATCTTCTCTGTTGAGTGCAGCCAAATTTGACCAGAACTATAACTCTCAATACAGCTACATTGCCAAAGTGGGTTATCCGATGGGAATGATGTACGGATTCATCTACGAAGGTACATACAAATACGAAGATTTCGACAAAGTAGGTGATACATATACACTGAAACGCAATGTTCCGTATTTCTCTTCCGAAAGTAATACACAACCGGGTATGCCGAAATACGCAGACCTGAATGGTGACGGTATCATCGACGATAACGACCGCACTATGATCGGTAACGGTATGCCGAAACATACGGGCGGATTTACCAACAATTTCGAATACAAAGGATTTGACTTGAGCATCTTCTTCCAATGGTCGTATGGAAACGATGTATTGAATGCCAACCGCCTGTTCTTCGAGAACAGCAATAAAACACGTGACTTGAACCAATACGCAAGTTACGCAGACCGCTGGACACCGGAAAATCCGGAAAGTAATATTCCGAGAGCTACCGACTCCGGTTCTAACAAAGTGTTCTCTACACGTATTATCGAAGATGGTTCGTTCCTTCGTCTGAAGACCGTGTCTTTAGGATATACACTGCCGAAACAACTGACCAAGAAATGGAAGATAGACAATGCACGCGTATTCGTTGCCGGTCAGAATCTATGGACATGTACAGGGTATTCCGGTTACGACCCGGAAGTATCTATCCGTGAAGGCGCACTGACTCCGGGACTGGACTTCTCCGCTTATCCGAGAGCCTACTCTATCAGTTTTGGTATAAACTTAGGTTTCTAATCAATCATCCTTCAAACAATTACGT
>NZ_JBCOCI010000459.1:0-1169 GCF_040929485.1 Phocaeicola sp. RTP21198st1_B8_RTP21198_201120
AGGGTGGCAACTACAAAAGAAAAGATTTCCGGGGAAAAAGGAATAATAATAACGGAGGAAAGAGAAATAACCGTCCGTCTCCCCCCAGACAAAATTAAAGCAAGGCTTTTTTAATCCGGCACTATACGATCTGAATGTATGGTGCTTTTTTATTTGGATGAAGTGATAGTCAAATCTCCTTTAAAACTTACTTCCATATTTACAATGCTATATATGGAAGTTTCCGGAATGGCCAGGACAGCTTGATAATGAAAACCGTTCCGGTCTACTTTCATAAACTTTGTATCTGACAGGATGGATTGCTCCAGAAAATCGACAGGAAGTACTTTGTCAAACATCTGTTTGGTAACATCGCTGGCAAACAGGCTCTTTTTACCTTCATACACACAAATGTGCATCACATTATCATAGTATACATTATCCATGCTAATCCCGTCTTCGGAATAAGTCGTCTTGATGACTCTCATTTTAGAAGGATTAATATATACGTATGCGCGATAGCGAGTGCCATTATAGGTCACTACACTATCGCGTTTGGTTACTTCCGTATATGCCGGAATGACTAATTCCTGACGGACAAAATAGATTGAATCATTGGCATCTTCGGATTTATGCAACTTAATTACATCATCCGTTATGGAATGAAACCAGAATATATGTTCTGCCTGCTTATCAATCTTGTAATAAGTAGTATCATTTCCATAAGTATAAAGAGTATCCCGTATTATTTTAAATGCAATGGGAGTACTTTGTACATCTGCATAGTAGATAGTATCTCCTTCTACACGCATCAACGGGCTCTCCGTTTCATCGTCCAGCCAAATTCCCTGCAGTAGTCCTTTTGCACTAAGATCCTCTTTCTCTTGTTGAAGAGAATGGGGACTCTTATTGCCGCTACATGCCGCGAAAAAGATTGCCATTAACGATACAGCCACATTTTTCATCATCTATTTTAGTTTTTATATAAAGATACTCTTATTTTTTTATTTACCAATACAGTGATAAATAAATCCGAGTTCTTCCATCTCTTTTTTATCATATATATTACGTCCGTCCAACACAATCTGCCGGGACATCGTTTTCTTGATAACGGCCCATGAAGGCAGACGGAATTCTTTCCATTCGGTAACCAACATCAACACATCAGCATCCAGTACGGCATCATACAT
>NZ_JBCOCI010000460.1:0-1168 GCF_040929485.1 Phocaeicola sp. RTP21198st1_B8_RTP21198_201120
CTTATATTGTTTGCACAACGGGGAGAAACGATCCGTAAGGCATTTTTAGATCCGAAGTCCGATCAGGTGTTAGTCGTGGCACACCGGGGGAACTGGCGGAGTGCACCGGAAAATTCCGTAGCGGCAATTGATAGTGCCATACAAATGGGAGTGGATATTGTGGAGATTGATATTCACAAGACTAAAGACGGACAATTAATATTGATGCACGATGACCGTGTAGACCGGACAACCAATGGTAAAGGATTGATTAAGGATTATACATTGGCAGAAATCAAGAAGTTGAAACTGAAAGATAAGGATGGAAATCTGACAGAACATATTGTTCCAACATTGGAAGAGGCATTGTTGGCAGGCAAAGGTCAGATTATGTTTAACTTGGATAAGGCGTATTCTGTGTTTGACGAGGTATACGCTGTGCTCGAGAAAACCGGAACTGCCAGTTTGGTGATAATGAAAGGAGGCCAGCCGGTGGAAACTGTCAAAAGTGAGTTTGGAGATTATCTGGATAAAGTGATTTACATACCGGTGATAGGACTTGACGGAAAGGATGGCGAAAAGAAGGTCAGGGACTATATGACACAGCTGCATCCTGCTGCCTTCGAATTGGTTTATTCGGATTCTTCCAGTCCTTTGCCTCGAAAAGTGAAATCGATTATTCTGGGAAAGAGTCGGATTTGGTACAATACGTTGTGGGCTTCTCTTGCGGGAGGGCATGAAGACGATCAGGCTTTAAAAGATCCGGATGGAAACTATGGATATCTGATTGAAGAGCTAGGGGCACGGATTCTCCAGACTGATCGTCCGGGATTCATGCTGGATTATTTGGCACACAGATAACGTCGATGATATAAACAGACGTTATCTGTGTTGCTTTTATCTATTCTCCAAGTGAAAATAAATTTGAGATTTGGCTTAGGTTACTAAAATAGCTATATTTGGCTCACTGAATCGACATGAGTATATAATATGAAAAAGTCAATAATAGCATTTATCAGTCTTATTACTCTTTGTATTGAGCCATTAATGGCATCTGCCGAGTTTTCCTTTAAGAAATATCAGGTAGAGAACGGACTGTCTCATAACACAACCTGGTGTGCAATTCAAGATAGTTATGGCTTTTTATGGATAGGGACAAGTAACGGGCTGAACTGCTCTTATGGTAGCG
>NZ_JBCOCI010000461.1:0-703 GCF_040929485.1 Phocaeicola sp. RTP21198st1_B8_RTP21198_201120
CATCGATAGAGTTGCCGCAAACAGTATATACTTTACATCCACCTTCATTTTCAATCAAGCTATTTAAAAAGTACTAAGCAATTTTCTACCATTACGAACCATCTGCGACGCATTTTGTCCATTCAACTTTTCGGGCATGAAACCGGACACTGTCTGATTCAGTTTTTTCAGTTTAGCCACCTCGCCATTTTCTGCAAACTCCTTACGGAGTATTCTGATTTTTTCAGCATCCTGAATACCTTCCACCAAACGTTCCATCCGGATACTACTGCTCCCCGGATATACCAGATAACAGTCTCCGGCTGCCCAAGAACGGAATCGGGAATCGTGAAGCGGATCTTTCGTCCAACTGTTGTATGCCCATCGCAAATAACCATCATATCCTCCGGCAACAGCATGCCACATCAGCCAACTGGCTTCACCCGGTTCGGAGAAAGTAAAAGTGTTGGGATAGGCTTCAATACAGCAGGTATACACAGTAGAGAGCTTTCCACTCCTCCTCCGTTCTTCCCTTACCGAGTCCGGTAACGTATGTCCGTATGCCAGACAAAGATCATACATTTTCGGTTCTATCTCCGGATAATAGTCTCCGGCTCCGGAAACCTTATATCCGGCATCCGCACGAAATATCAAATCGAACGCTTTCTGCATCATACTTTTTTCCCGCTCGTCCATGGCAATAGTCGTTTTCTCGAACCACCCC
>NZ_JBCOCI010000461.1:713-1168 GCF_040929485.1 Phocaeicola sp. RTP21198st1_B8_RTP21198_201120
CGTAAATGCCCTGCAAAATCTTTTAAAAAACTGAACCAGTAGTCTTCATAAGCGGCCTCACCGGGTTTGGCTTCTACAAAGCGAATACGATTGGTAGCCTGATCGTAATAATCAAACTTCAAGGCCCACGGAACCAATGTATAGCAATTAATCTGACGATCGATCCCCAAACTCATCATAAACTCTACCCAACGGTCGAACACGGTATAGTCATACACCCAACTCCCGTCTATTTTCTTCATACGGAATACCATACTGTCAAAAGGATCTTCTGTCTGTCCTGCCCATGGATGATGCATTACCGAGGCTGTGATTACTTTCTGCCCGGCATTTGCCAACTGCTGCATCAAGGGTTTCATAATATCGAAATGCTGCCGGCTCCACAAAGGAACATTATAATAGCGTGCCACAGCATACGGGTTCTGCCATAAGTCAAGATGAAAAACCCATTGAGC
>NZ_JBCOCI010000462.1:0-711 GCF_040929485.1 Phocaeicola sp. RTP21198st1_B8_RTP21198_201120
CAGTAATTTATTATAAATGGAAGGAGCAAAGGCCTGCATTTGCAACAATGTCTCCATCTGCCCTATAATGATCGTAAGCGGTGTACGGAATTCATGAGAAATATTCGTAAAGAAACGAAGTTTGGATTGGTTCATCTCCTCCACATCACGGATATGCTGCTGTTCATATTTCAGTGATTCGCGAAGATGGAAACGTGTCTGATAAGTCCTGATTACATAATATAAAAGTCCGCCGACAATTGCTATATAAATAAGGTACGCCCACGTCGTTTTATAGAAAGGCGGCAACATGCGAATATCCAACCGATAATCTGCCTGAAACGCTTTATTCTTACCAATCGATTTAATCAACAACGTATAGTCTCCGGCAGGCAGATTAGTATAGGTGATTGTATTCTGTCCGCGTGTGCTGGTCCAGTCCTTCGAGAAACCATCTAACCGATAAACGATTTCATCTTTGTTTGCCGGAAGATAATTGGATGTCGCAAACTCGAAACTGAATATCGAGTGATTACTTTTCAAAACAATAGAAGAAGCATCGTAAAGAGAAACCGGAAGAATCCCCGAATTATCGCCTACATGAACTTCATTTCCATTCACCAACAACCGATCAGGAATAATCCGGTAATGCTTGTATATAATGTTCAACTGTTTTTCGTAGAAAGAAACCATACCGTTCATTCCTCCCAAAAAAATTTCTCCATCCTTAGT
>NZ_JBCOCI010000462.1:721-1167 GCF_040929485.1 Phocaeicola sp. RTP21198st1_B8_RTP21198_201120
CAAAGAGCCTTCATTTAAAGTAGTGAAAGGAAAGCCATTGGCATGATTATAATTACTGAACGTCCGGTTAACCGGATCAAAAATACAAAATCCCTGATTGGTAGTCAACAAAAGACGTCCGTTTTGAGATTCACAAACAGCGTATACACAGTCACTACCCAGTCCATCCTGCCTGGATGTAAAGCGTTCAAAATCATTTGTTTCAGGACGATACAGATTCAGCCCTCCTCCCATCGTACTTAGCCAGATCCGCTGGTTCCTGTCTTCTGCAATACAGGTAACCATATTATCGCTTATACTATTCTTTTTATTCAAATCAAAAGAATAAAGCGTAGACTCTTTAGTGTCCATATTATAACAATACACACCCTTACCCTCCACTGCTATCCAAAGACTTCCCTTTGAATCAATCTTAAGATAATGCGCCAGCTCATTAGTCAACAGGG
>NZ_JBCOCI010000463.1:0-1167 GCF_040929485.1 Phocaeicola sp. RTP21198st1_B8_RTP21198_201120
TCTCTTTTACTTAATTTGTTTTACTCTCCTGCTGGTGTTTGTACTTGAATACCAAGGCAAACAGAATGCCGATTACCAGCGCATAAGCGGCAAAGATCAGCCAAATGTTCATCCATTCGCGACTCACCAGTCTGCCGTCGGCATATACAGAGAATGCATCAACTACCGCACCGCTGGCATATCCGCCCATGATGGCTCCCAATCCGTTAGTCATCATAAAGAACAAGCCCTGTGCACTGGCACGGATAGAAGATTTGGCTTCTTGTTCAACAAACAACGAACCGGAAATGTTGAAGAAATCAAAGGCCATACCATAAACAATCATGGAAAGGATCAGCATCCATAGTCCTGATCCCGGATCTCCAAAACCGAACAGGCCGAACCGGAACACCCAAGCGAACATACTGATTAGCATGACTTGTTTGATTCCGAAATGACGCAGGAAGAAAGGTATGGCAAGAATAAACAATGTTTCGGACATCTGTGAAATGGATAACAGGATGACTGAATGTTTCACTCCGAAAGAATCTGCATATTCAGGGATGCTGGCAAAACTGCCTAGGAAAAGGTCGCCGTAAGTATTCGTAATCTGCAATGCTGCACCTAGAAGCATGGAGAAAAGGAAGAAAATAGCCATTTTCTTTTTCTTGAATAACACCAGCGCATCCAGTCCGAAAGCGGAGAGCCATGATTTGTTTTCAGATTTAGCCGGTCGACAGGCCGGGAGCGTAAATGAATAAAGTCCGAGTAGCAATGCGGAAGCACCTCCTACATAAAGTTGTGCACTTGAATTCTTGAATCCGGTAAGGTCGACAGCCCACATGGCACAAATAAAACCGATTGTTCCCCATACGCGGATAGGAGGGAAGTCTTTAATCAGGTCACATTTGTATTGCTCCAGTGCATTGTACGATACCGTGTTGGCGAGGGATAAAGTGGGCATATATACCAACAGGTTGAGTAACATGGCCCAATACATCTGGTCGTATCCCGTTGCGGTGGAAGCGTAGAAGAGACATCCTGCTCCTGCAATATGGCAAAGTCCGTATAAACGTTCTGCATTAAACCATTTATCGGCAATAATACCGATAATACCCGGCATTACCAAAGAGGCAATCCCCATGGTGGCGAAAATGGCTCCGATTTGTTCTCCTTCAAAATGAAGTT
>NZ_JBCOCI010000464.1:0-442 GCF_040929485.1 Phocaeicola sp. RTP21198st1_B8_RTP21198_201120
CTGAAACGCTTGGAAAGACCAAGAGATACCGTAATCTGCCGGGGAGTACCGTTCATGGCATAAATATCGGAGAAATTAACTACTGCTGATTTATATCCCAAATGCTTCAAGGGAACATAAGTCAGGTCAAAATGCACACCTTCCATAAGCAGGTCGGTTGTTACCAGTACTTGCTTTTCTGAAGGGTAGGAGAGAACGGCGGCATCGTCGCCCACTCCATATTTGCTGGATTCGTTTTCCAGTTTGATTCCCTCGGTGAGGCGGTCAATCAGACCAAACTCACCGAGAGATGCTATTTCAGTTCTCATAAATCGGGATGATTGTTTAGGCACGGTTGATAAGTTCGCGCATGATCGTGGTCATTTTCGGTTGAGCAGCGTCAGCGGCTTTCTGAACTTCTTCGTGTGTTACTTCTACGATTTTTCCTTCTACTCCTAAGTCG
>NZ_JBCOCI010000464.1:452-1166 GCF_040929485.1 Phocaeicola sp. RTP21198st1_B8_RTP21198_201120
AGGACCTTGCGTACCAATATACACTCCGTGTTGTACTTTAATTCCTTTTTCTTTGGCAATCTCGTCAGCCTTACTAATCAGTTCCTTGCTGTATGCTTCGCTCATGTCCGGGAAGCGAGGTCCGTAAGGGATATTTTTTCCGCGAAGCGGGTGTTCGGGGAAATAGTTGATATGGTCAGTGATAATCATCAGGTCACCGATTTCGACATCTGCATTTGTACCGCCACTGGCATTGGATATCTGAATACTTTATTTCATACTTCTCGGTGATTTCGTTTGCCAAACTGCCAAGTCCGGTGCCTAGTATAATGGCAGTTTCCGGACTGGTATGCATCTTACCTTTCAGATAAGCTGCGGTTTCTTGTATTTTCTCTAACATAGTCAATAATATGTTGGTTAAATTTATCTTGTTGATTTTGTAATATTTCAATTTCAATAGGCAAGGTGTAGATAAATGGTTTCAATTCCTTGTCCAAAGCCGGATGGTTAATCAGGCGTGTTGCATCTTTCTCGGTGGTAATAATCAACCGATGTTCTCCTTTCAGTTTATGAAACCGTTCTTTGATAAGCTGTATATCCCGATGAGTGAAATTGTGGTGATCGTCAAACGATAGTAAATCTATTTGTTTGGTACAACCTTCCAGTCTTTCGAGAATAGGGGCAGGTGAGGCAATTCCCGTCATCAATAATATATCAGTGTTTGTCAGTGAGGAC
>NZ_JBCOCI010000465.1:0-1157 GCF_040929485.1 Phocaeicola sp. RTP21198st1_B8_RTP21198_201120
TCCACAGACCGCCCATCAGCAGGCATACATAGCCCGTGCCTACGGTCAGCACGTAAAGCCCCGTCACCGCTTCAACCGGCAGCGGCAATGCCAGTATCCACCAATTGAGGAAGAACAGCACGAACCCTGCGGCAAGTGCCGTCCAGATTCTTCCCCAAGTGATTTTCTCTCCCTTCACACCCTTTGTCCCCAGACAGGACAGGGCAAGCAGGAGAACGGCAAACAGTTTCGTGTAGAGGATGGAACGGAACAGCCCCGCCGTGCGGTCGAAGTTCATCAGGATTCTGTCCACCACGCCGATGTCCACGCCCCATAGCCGTATGGCTTCATAGCAGAACCAGTACACGTTCATGACCACTAAAATAATACTCACGGCACGCAGAAAATCCATGATTTTCGCCAATGCCCTCAAATCGTCTTCTTGTTGTGACATAGATTGAAAATTTTTGATTGTTGATACCTCGATTACATTCCCAAGCCCTTGCGCCTTTTCTTTTTCTTCTTGCGCTGCATCGCCCGGATAAAGGCTTCCTCCTCGGCATCCACTGCCGGACCTTCGGGAGTGAGCAGACCGACACCGCCCACCGTGTCCTCGTGGTCGGATGCGGTCTGTCTGCGCATATCCTCTCCTGTTTCCACCGGAACGGACAGCGGAATCGGCGGCTGTCCGGCATAAGGCAGCGTGAAGTGTTCCTGCAAGGCGTTGGCGGAAAGCTCCTTGCCCATGCGCGAGCCATTCAGCACGCAGCCCGTGCGGTGGTCGATGAACGTGGCTCCGTAGATGCGTCCTTCCTCCGTATAGCGCAGCACGGTGTCGATACCCTTCTCCCTGAGCCGCGAAACGAACTTCTCCTTGTCATACGTGCCTTCAAGCACGGAAAGGACGGCGCGTTTTGTCATGTCGGCGAGTTTCCGGTCCTTAATCTCCTGCTTGGAACGGGCAAACTTCTTCTGCACGGCTTCATAGCCGGCGGACTTCCCGAAAAGCGAGGACTTGAACGGGTTGCCCGTCTTATTCCCGGCATCATCGGTGACGGAATAGACCAGCCCGTGATACTCGCGTCCGCGCACGTTTCCCCGCGCTTCCTCCACCGTCATATTATATAAGGAAAGGAGCGCACGGTATTCGCCCATCGTCTGGAAACGGTACTGCCCAT
>NZ_JBCOCI010000466.1:0-1155 GCF_040929485.1 Phocaeicola sp. RTP21198st1_B8_RTP21198_201120
CCTCATTATTGGAGTACATTAACAGGAGCTGCTTTTTATCTTTATGCACAATGTGTCGGAGACAATGCTTATAAAAGACGTGCTGAAAATATTGTAAGGAACAATCTTTGCCTGTTCTTTGAAAATGGTAAAGCCTCTTGTGCTTATATCTATCCTAATAGGGTAAACGGCGTAAAAGCCGGATTTTATGACCCTTATGCTAATGATCAGGATTGGGCATTAGTTTATTATTTATTGGTGAATAAGGATATTTATTAGTGAGTGATAGCAAGTTTTTAGATCACAATAAAGCCGGTTAACTTCAAACATTAACCGGCTTTATTGTGACTTTATCTATTTACTTGTTATTCTGGGATACCCAAAGCTGTAAATTCATAAATGCCGTCAGCCCACATTGCGGAATTACCTTTATGTATATTGACAACACCATAGATACGTAGACGTAAATATCTATAAGCTGTAGGATCTTCTACATTCAGAATCAGAAATCCCACTTGCCAATTTGTTCTGCCATCCACGAGCATTTTATAACTTTTGCCATCCAGGCTTCCTTCAATTGTGTATTTATAGGCTGCTTCAGAACCATTGACTAATCTTGTGGAAAGATTAATTTCTGAAATTCTAGCTTTTTTCTGCATGTCTACAGTGAACATATAAGGTGTACCTATGGTAGCATTTGAACTTTTTTGGAAGTAAGTAGAGGAGTCTAAGCTTGCTCCATCCGTAATACAGTCAGCTTTGACTCCTTTTGCTCCAGGTACAGCAGATGTAACAGGAACATTTAATGTCAAATTCTTACCATTTTGTACAGGGATAATTCCATAATTGTCATTGAATTCCAAATATCTGTAATAATCCATAGAAGCATACCCTTTATTAAATGCAGCAATAGAGATTCTGGGAAAGTTGCCGTCCGGAGTTTTATATTTCCTTTGTGCCCCCCAATGATAGCTCCATACTCCATAAGTTGTTCCTACTTTACTAATTCTGTTAAACTGTGCATCAAAGGTAGTATTATTACCAATTTCTCTTATAGGTGTCCATTCACCTGCCAAGTCAGTTGTTGAGGTATACATCGTTTGACTTGGATACCATCCGGAGGCCTTTGAACTGAAGAAGTAGTATTCTCCGTCTTTTTTGATAATTGCAGGAGTT
>NZ_JBCOCI010000467.1:0-1155 GCF_040929485.1 Phocaeicola sp. RTP21198st1_B8_RTP21198_201120
GATATACCATATTCTAAAGCTAAGGAATGATTCTTAAATATCTTTCTCTTTTGAAAAAAGGCATATCATTTTGAAAAGAGTAGTAACCAATAAATAACCAGATAACAATGAAAGTTTGTAAATTCGAGAAAATTAAAGATGAGGATGAAATGAAGCAAGTAATCAATTGTATTCAGAAAGAACATCCTTATGTAGCTGTAGTCCCTATATTGGCACAATTACAGGAGTGGTTACAGGCTATTTCCATCAGTTGGTTTCACGAAGAAGATGAAGTTTCTCATACCACAGTCAATGCCATCGAAGCATATTGCTATGCCCTTGCCAATCATCTCATTACAGATTCGCACCTAAATCAGGAAATTAAAAACCGGATTCTGGAATGCATAAAGAAAATACATATACTTGTAGAAGACAAAGCAGATTTACTGATTGATAAAATGATAAAAGCGGAAGTATACGGATTATCCAGTGATTTATTCACTTATTGCTTACGTCAACAGGGTCTTCGTGCCCAAACATTAGATACCGGCAAACTTATACAGATCAACCTGGAAAGAAAGCCGGATATCCCATATATTCAAGAATCTATCCAACAATACATTGACGAGAACCGGAATGTAGATATTTTTATCGCCCCACTTTCCATTTGCAGAAATGTGTATGGTGAAATAGACTTCATGAGCGAACAACGCAATGATTACTATGCAACAGTGCCTGCCACCCTATTCAAAGCGGACGAAATACTGTTATCCACCCCTATCAATCATATCTACGCAAACCGGAATTGCCTGCGAGAACAACATTCACTAACTTACATAGAAGCCGAACAACTGATTAACAGCGGAGTACACCTGCTCTACGCAGATTGTATCACCCTTGCGGCACGCTCCAATATAGTTATCCGCCTAACCGATACACACGATCTGTCAACAGAACGACTCTATATATCTTCCCATGACACAGGCAACAGTGTCAAGGCCATCCTCTCACAGGATTCGGCTACTTTTGTGCGTTTTACCTCATTGAATGTATTGCCCGGATATTTGTTTATGGGTAAGATATTGGAAGTTATCAACAAATATCAAATCAATGTCATCTCAATGGCCTCATCCAATGTATCCATCTCGATGATGCTGACAGCAAGCCGGGACACCC
>NZ_JBCOCI010000468.1:0-1155 GCF_040929485.1 Phocaeicola sp. RTP21198st1_B8_RTP21198_201120
TTGTTCTACTGGCTGTGTTTCTGGTTTCTCTACATAAGGAATACCCGGATATAACGATGCAGTCGATTCGTCATATTGTTGGGCAAAGAGTGAAGCAAGACAAAAATGTGAGAAGGCTCTGGTCATGAGTGCTTCTCCCTTTTGATTGATTGTGCTTGAAGGTGTTCCTAACTCGTCGATAGAAACAAGCGCCTGGTTAGATACTGCAATAGCTGCATAGCATCCTGTCCAGAAGTTTTCGAAGGAATCATTTCCATCTTCTATCACGTCTTTCCATAAGAAATTTTCACCCATAAAGCTGAATAATGCTCCTGGTTGCGCACCAGAGTAAACACTTCCGAAGTCGGTTATGTAATCACAACGGGTATTGACAATAGCCGCATAAGAAACTTTAGGATACGCATTTACTAGTAATGCGGATACTTTATCCGGAGAATCTATTTGAGTACGTTCGTCGGGTACTTTGTCCAGAAAGTCAGAGCAACTGGTACAAAAGGACATGATTCCAATATATAAGTATATTTTAATTCTCTTCATTGTATAAGGATGATTTAGAAACTGACATCTAATGAAAAAATAACTTGTTTTTGTATCGGTTGGGCTACACCACCGGTATTGACAAATTCAGGGTCTTGTCCATTCAATTTTTTATCAGAGTATAGTAACCATAAGTTTTTGCCGGTTACTCGTAAACGAATATCAGAGAACAACTTCCACGATTTAAAAAGCTTCTGCGGAATGGTATATCCTACAGATAATGATTTAAGACGGATGAAATCTCCTTTTGCTACCCGTATATCTGAATAATTGTATGCTGAATAAGGATAAGTACTGCTCAAATCTGATATCAGATCTTTATCAGCTATTGCAGGGATATTAGTATGCTTCTCATCTCCTCTGAATTCCCATCTGTTAAAGAACTCTTTGGGGGTTGCTTGAGAGTCATTATAACTGCTGTTAAATACAGGATTCAATCGGATTACATTTCCGGCTTGGAAAGTGAAGAAAATATCTAATGAGATACCTTTCCAAGTAAAGGAATTGTTAAACCCTCCTGTATATTTGGGATCTGTCGGTCCTTCGTATTTTAAGTAATCTGTTGAAGTACTTTGGAAATTGATATCACTGGTGATAGTACTATTCTCATCATAGAAC
>NZ_JBCOCI010000469.1:0-1154 GCF_040929485.1 Phocaeicola sp. RTP21198st1_B8_RTP21198_201120
TCCGTATATCGGTTCTACTACGTGGAAAACAGGTACTTATCGTAATGCCAATGATAATAATATAATTTATACAGATAATGGAGAAACCTTGTCCGTTCAATTGGATGGAACAAGTCGTGTATGTTCCGTGGTTCCGACTTATTACTATTTCCCGTTTGCGTATAATGATGGAGGTTTCCACTTAATAGACTCTGTTTTTTAATAAACTGAATATCTAAAATTATGAAACAATTTAAATTAATATGTGTATCAATGACCTTGCTTCTATGTTGTGTAGGGGAGGTCGTAGCTCAGGCACAGAAAGTAATGTCGGGTACGGTCACAGAGTTGATAGGAAAGACGGCTGATCCGTTAGTTGGAGTTAATGTGAATATTGTCAATGCACAAAACCGTTCCCTGGGTGGATCTATTACTAATCTGAACGGTCAATATAACGTGAAGATTCCGGAAGGGGAAAATAACTTGACCATTGTTTTCTCTTATATCGGGATGAAAACCCAAAGGGTTAAATACACAGGTCAGACCAACCTGAATATCCGCATGGAATCAGAGTCAAAAACTGTGGATGAGGTAGTTGTTTCAGCAAAACGTATAGAAAGAAATGATTTGGGTATTACCAATAAAGAGATGATTTCGGCTACTCAGAAGGTAAATATGGATGATCTGGTAGCGGCAGCTCCGATTGTCTCTGTTGAAGAAGCGTTGCAGGGGCAACTGGGAGGGGTAGATATTGTATTAGGAGGTGATCCGGGTACCCGTAGCTCTATTCGAATCCGTGGTACAGGAACCTTGAATGCGTCTGCCGATCCTCTGATTGTAATTGATGGTGTGCCTTATCCGACAGATATCAGTGATGATTTTGATTTTTCTACTGCTAACGAAGAAGATTTAGGTGCTCTTTTGAATATCTCTCCCAATGATATAGCGACAGTTGAAGTACTGAAAGATGCTTCTGCTACGGCTATTTGGGGAACACAGGGAGCAAATGGAGTTTTAGTGATTACCACCAAGAAGGGTACAGTAGGAAAAACTCGTTTTTCTTTCTCTTCCAAATGGACAACTAAGATAGAACCTAAGAATATTCCTATGTTGAATGGAGATGAGTATACAGCTTTAATGCAGGAAGGCATCTGGAATTCAGCTAAATATACCGG
>NZ_JBCOCI010000470.1:0-1153 GCF_040929485.1 Phocaeicola sp. RTP21198st1_B8_RTP21198_201120
CTGCATATTGAAAGGAGGAAGTGACGCCGATTGTTCCAACCGGGCCATCATCAGTGTGATTCACAAAGTATTGAAGAAGTTCAAAATCAATCCGCACATTGTAGAATTACTTCCGGCTGATAGAGAGGCTACGGCAGCGTTACTGAATGCTGTGGGCTACGTAGACTTGATTATCCCCAGAGGCAGCAGCAGTCTTATTCATTTCGTACGCGAGAATGCAAGGATTCCTGTCATTGAAACAGGGGCAGGTATCTGTCACACTTACTTCGATGAATTTGGGGATACAAACAAGGGAGCAGACATTATTCATAATGCTAAGACACGTAGAGTTAGCGTATGCAATGCATTGGATTGCACCATTATACATGAGAAGAGACTGGCCGACCTCTCTCTGATTTGCGAGAAACTAAAAGACAGCCGTGTCATTATTTATGCTGATCCGCAAGCTTACCAGGCATTGGAAGGCCACTATCCTGCCGAGCTCTTGGAACATGCAAAAGCAGAAAGCTTCGGCACGGAGTTTCTGGATTATAAAATGGCTGTCAAGACTGTAAAGAGCTTCGAAGATGCCTTAGGACATATTCAGGAAAACAGTTCTAAACATAGCGAGTGTATTGTTACCGAGAACGGGGAACGTGCAGCTTTATTCACCAGAATCGTGGACGCAGCTTGCGTATATACCAATGTGTCTACCGCTTTCACTGACGGGGCACAATTCGGATTAGGAGCCGAAATCGGAATCAGCACGCAAAAGCTACACGCACGCGGTCCGATGGGACTGGAGGAAATCACTTCTTACAAATGGGTCATTGAAGGAGATGGACAAACGAGAAGAAATTGAAAATTGAGAATTAAGAATTAAAAAATAAATGATATGAAGAAATTTACTTGTGTACAGGACATTGGAAATCAAAAAAGAGCGCTTCAAATATGTAGAACTGGGACGAAACAAGACTTTAATGATGATCTTCTTCAACTCTAGTTTACGTACCCGCCTCAGCACACAGAAAGCTGCCATCAATTTAGGAATGAATGTAATGGTACTGGATATCAATCAAGGTGCATGGAAATTGGAAACTGAACGTGGCGTAATTATGGATGGTGATAAACCGGAACATATATTAGAAGCCATTCCGGTTATGGGATGCTATTG
>NZ_JBCOCI010000471.1:0-729 GCF_040929485.1 Phocaeicola sp. RTP21198st1_B8_RTP21198_201120
CATTAGGTCTGTTTAAAGATTATGATGATATTCGTAACAGTCCTCAACAGACAGCATGGGGAAAAGTACAACCGGGTGATATTAAATATAAAGATGTTAATGGAGATGGTGTAATCAATGATGGTGACAAAGTAGCTATCGGTGCGACTACCAAACCGAATCTGATTTACGGATTTGGTATCTCTGCACAATGGAAAGGATTTGATTTCAATGTCCATTTTCAAGGAGCAGGAAAGTCTTCATTCTTCATTAATGGATCTACAGTATTTGCCTTCAAGGATAGTCAGTGGGGAAATGTTTTGGGAAATTTAGTAGCTAATCGTTGGGTTGATGCAGACACTGCAGCTAAACTTGGAATTCCTGCTAATGAAGATCCGAATGCTTCTTATCCACGCCTTAGCTATGGTGGAAATGATAATAATCAACAAAAGTCCACTTTCTGGCTAAAAAATGGTTCATATTTACGTTTGAAGACTTTAGAAGTAGGGTATACATTGCCTAAATCAATTGTAAATAAGATTAAGTTCAATAATATACGTGTATTCTTTATTGGTACCAATTTATTGACATTCGCTAAATTTAAAGAATGGGATCCGGAATTAGGAAGTTCCACAGGGGCGGAATACCCACTGTCTAGGGTAATGACTTTAGGATTGACTGTTAATATCTAATCAATACGTGTGAAATGAAAAAGATATATAAGTTTTGTATAGGTGCCCTGTTAGGGAC
>NZ_JBCOCI010000471.1:760-1153 GCF_040929485.1 Phocaeicola sp. RTP21198st1_B8_RTP21198_201120
GTTATAAAGGCATTCGTCAGGCATCCATTTTCATTCAAAATATCGACATGAATATGGAGTTTACAGAAGCTGAAAGAGCTGACCTGAAAGCACAAGCCCGTTTTGTACGCGCTTACTATTATTGGTTATTACTCCGTAAATATGGCCCTGTTCCTTTATTGCCGGAGGAAGGACTCGATTATACAGCCAGCTATGATGATTTGGCTTGTCAACGTAATTCCTATGATGAATGCGTAGAATATATCGAATCAGAAATGCGCTTGGCGGCTAAGGACTTACCTTTGGACAGGGGAGCGAATCATACCTCTCGTCCTACTAGAGGGGCCGCATTAGCAGCACGCGCAAAAGTTCTATTATACGCGGCAAGTCCTATTAATAACCCTCGTCCTGAAG
>NZ_JBCOCI010000472.1:0-1151 GCF_040929485.1 Phocaeicola sp. RTP21198st1_B8_RTP21198_201120
GCCAATGATTGGTGAAATTTCTGATGAAAATCCTGATGCAGAAATTAATGTTGCAGCACTTGAGTTCTCAACAGGTACCCGCTGGCTTTATGATGAACCTAAAGAGGCAAAGGATTTTATTTGGCAAAAAGTAGAAGCGGACGGCCTAACATCTCTTGGTGAGGCTTGTGAAGAATTGAACAAAAAGCTATCTCGTTCTGGAGGCTTTATGCCGACATCAAGCGGAAGCGGATATTTCTCCCCAGCTATCATTCTTCTTTCAGATGGTGGACCGACAGATAACTTTGAAGGTGGATTGAAAACGCTTCAGGGTAATAGTTGGTTTAAGCATGCTATCAAGATTGCTATTGCCATAGGTGACGATGCTGACAAAGAAGTTTTAAAACAATTTACAGGCTCTTCTGAAGCAGTCATCACCGTTCATAATATTGAAGCGCTCAAAAAGATGATTCGAATTATTGCTGTTACATCTTCTCAGATAGGAAGTCAAAGTTCATCAGCTATAGATTCGACAAAACAGCAGCAGGTAATTGACAAGGTTAATGAGGCAGCAGCAGATGTAGCTGGTGCTGAGACTGCAGCGTCACCTGCCCCTGCTGGTACTGATAGTTATGACGAATGGGACTAATAAATTCTATGTTATATTGATGGACAGTATATATTCATTCTGCGAAGGAGAGAGTCATAGACTCTGCAATAAACCTTGTCAGGACTATGCGTATGCAGATAGTTCAGAGGGCCTTTCCATGGCTATTGTTTCAGATGGCCATGGAGGGGAACGCTATTTTAGAAGCGATATAGGTTCCAAGTTCATCGTCAATATAGCAAAAGAAGCTATCCGCTCTTTTGTTGAGACAGTAACTAAAGAAAGACAATCTGTATTTCATGGCGAACCATTTACGCAATATACAAAAGAGTCAGCCACAGACAGCCAGATAAACTCTATTTCCCACAAGATGCTTACCTGGTTATTTTCATCAATTATAAGCCAGTGGAACGTTGCTGTAGCAAAACATGCACGAGAGAATGATTTGACAGAATGGGAACTTTCCAATGTTGACCAAAAATATAAAGATGAGTTTCTCGATATGCGCAATAACCCAGAAGCTACATTCGAGAAAACATACGGATGTACACTCATGGCATACGTG
>NZ_JBCOCI010000473.1:0-1150 GCF_040929485.1 Phocaeicola sp. RTP21198st1_B8_RTP21198_201120
CATCATGCTGTCACACTGCAGTATATTTATAATCAATCATTTATGCCCAATCAGGTGACAGATGACAGCATTTTATTTATTTTCCAATTTATATGTAGGGAGTATATGACTCCTAAAAAATAAATGACCCATATAATATGAACAATATGAAATCAACTTTTTTATTCCTACTTACTACAACCATGATGACCTGTACTGCCTACGGACAGTCTTCCAATCATAAAGAGAACAAATTACCCGATTGGGCTTTCGGTGGTTTTGAACGTCCAAAGAATGTCAATCCGGTAATATCTCCTATAGAAAACACCAAGTTTTACTGTCCATTGACCAAAGATTCTATTGCGTGGGAATCGAACGATACATTCAATCCGGCTGCTACACTCTACAATGGTGAGATTGTCGTGTTATACCGTGCAGAGGATAAATCAGGTGTCGGTATCGGACACCGGACTTCCCGCCTCGGTTATGCCACTTCTACCGACGGCACACATTTCCAACGGGAAAAGACTCCTGTATTCTATCCGGATAATGATTCACAAAAAGAGTTGGAATGGCCCGGCGGCTGCGAAGACCCACGAATTGCCGTAACCGATGACGGATTATATGTAATGATGTACACCCAATGGAATCGCCATGTACCTCGCCTGGCAGTAGCGACCTCCCGCAACCTAAAAGACTGGACAAAACACGGTCCTGCTTTTGCCAAAGCATTTGATGGAAAGTTCTTCAACCTGGGTTGTAAGTCCGGCTCTATCCTGACCGAAGTTGTTAAAGGGAAACAGGTTATCAAGAAAGTCAACGGGAAATACTTTATGTACTGGGGAGAGGAGCATGTATTCGCAGCTACTTCCGATGACTTAATCCACTGGACACCGATTGTCAACATTGACGGCTCCCTAAAAAAGCTGTTTTCTCCCCGTGACGGCTACTTCGACAGCCATCTCACCGAATGTGGGCCTCCAGCTATCTACACTCCGAAAGGAATTGTCCTTCTTTATAATGGTAAGAACCATTCAGGAAGAGGTGACAAACGCTATACCGCCAATGTCTATGCTGCCGGACAAGCACTCTTCGACGCCAATGATCCTACCCGCTTTATCACCCGTCTCGATGAACCGTTCTTCCGTCCGATGGATAGCTTTGAAAAGAG
>NZ_JBCOCI010000474.1:0-1148 GCF_040929485.1 Phocaeicola sp. RTP21198st1_B8_RTP21198_201120
TCTTCCAGCCGTATCAGGTTGTCCGCACGGTCGTAGGCATAACGGGTAACGTTGCCTTTCACATCCACCGCCTGTACAAGCCTTCCCCTGCCGTCGTACTCCCACCGGCGGAACAGTCCGTTGGGGAACTGCAGCAATTCCAGGTCGTACCTGTCGTTGAACGTGAGCGTGTAAACCCGTCCCTGCCCGTCCGTTATGGTACGCAACACGCCTCCCTCGTAGGCATATTTCACAGTTTCTCCGCCCGGTGTGGTCCGGCTGACGACGCG
The DNA here is from genome assembly GCF_040929485.1 of Phocaeicola sp. RTP21198st1_B8_RTP21198_201120. NCBI lineage: Bacteria > Pseudomonadati > Bacteroidota > Bacteroidia > Bacteroidales > Bacteroidaceae > Phocaeicola > Phocaeicola sp. RTP21198st1_B8_RTP21198_201120. Next base: position 270 of record NZ_JBCOCI010000474.1, read on the forward strand.
GTCCAGTCCGTCATAGTCCCATGAAAGCCTTTTTCCACCCGGAGTGTAAAGCGAGACGAGGTTGCGGTTGCCGTCGTAGTCCAGAAAGGTGTCCTCCCCGTTCTCGTCCGTAATCCGGACCGGCTGGCCGAACTCGTTGTAGGCGGTCTTACGGGTATAGCCTTCGGGATTGACCGTGACCTCCAGCTCCTGAAAGCTGTTGTATTGGTGACGGGTAATTCCTCCGTTGGCATCCACTATCTTATAGATAAGTTTGTCCTCACCGTAATAATATTCGGTTTCGGCATTTTCCCCGTTACGGATATGGGTATATCCCTTGCCGTAACGGATGAAATATTCCATCACGCCTCCATCGCCCCATGTATGCACACAGCGGGCATTCTCCCCCTTACCTTCATATTCCCAGTGGAAGGACATGCCTCCCTGATTGGTGAGCCGTACCAGCAGATGTCCGCCGGAATAGACGAAATGCTTGCTGACATCCAGCGCATCCAGCGTTTCCACCATGTCGCCCCGGTCATCGTAACGGTAACGGACCAGCTTCACCTCCTCACCGTCCTGATTTACGGAAACGCAGAGTACCCGTCCCGACTCGTCAGTTTCCACTTTCAGGAACTCTCCCCGTGAGGATATGATACCTGCCAGCCTTCCCCCCGAAGCGTATTCGAAGCGGAGCCGGAATCCGTCCTTCGTGGAAATGCCCGACACCATGCGGTAGCCGGAGCGGTTTTCGGGACCGTCAAAACGGTATTGCAACCCCCGGATGTCCGTAAGCAGGTAGCCCCAGCCGTCGAGTGTCCATGCCAGCTGCTCCCTGCGGTCAAAATGGGATTCTCCAAGTTTCAGTACGGGCAGGAAAGATTCCCGTCCGTCAGCATG
>NZ_JBCOCI010000475.1:0-1144 GCF_040929485.1 Phocaeicola sp. RTP21198st1_B8_RTP21198_201120
ACCCAAGGGGTGGCAACAGAAGCGCGTCCCTGCGTTACGGGGTCATATTGGTAGAACAACCTGTTGGCGTCGAAACGTGCTCCGTAAGCGCTACTGGTTCCGCTAGTGCTTGCGTAACTGCCGTCTTCCGCTTTCCCGTAAGAGTAATAGGGCTGGCCTTCGTAGATAGAACCTGCCGGACCGATATTGCTCGGCAATCCCTGTCCGAATTCATACTGGTAATCGGGCCATCTCATCACATCGTCAATACTGAAGTTACCGCTGTAAGACACACCGATACCTTTGGGTGCACCCGCTCCCGATTTGGTAGTCACCATAATCACGCCATTGGCTGCACGCGTACCGTACAAGGCTGTCGCACTGGCCCCTTTTAATACTTGGATGCTTTCGATATCATCCGGATTGATGTCGGAGAATCCGTTACCATAGTCCACGGAAAGTTCGCTGTTTGAACCTGCACCGTAGGCAACACCCGGATTGGTCATCGGACTACTCATCGGTACACCGTCCACTACCACCAATGCGTCGTTTCCGTTCTGGTTCAGCGAGACGTCCCCCCGCAGCGAGATACGGCTCGAATTAAGCGGACCACCGGAAGAGATAACACTCAATCCGGCTACCTTGCCGTTCAGTGCCGTCGACCAGTTGGTGGGCAGGGCACTCGTAATCATATCCCCTTTCACGGTTTCCGTGGCATATCCCAATCCTTTTTCTTCACGTTTGATCCCCAGGGCAGTCACCACCACATCATTCAGTTGTTGCGACTCTTCCGCCAGTTTTACGTTCATCGTATTGCCTGCATAGTTCTTCTGTAGCGTTTTATATCCCACATAACTGAATACAAGCAAATCCTTTTGAGTCAATGTTTTCTTAGTCTTCAGGGAGTAGTTTCCGTCGATGTCGGTCACCGTGCCGTCTGTCGAGTTTTTCACAGCTACGGTAGCCCCGATTAACGGTTCCCCACCTTCACTCGTTATTTTTCCTTTCACTGTTGTCTGTGCGTATGCAGAGCCACAGCACAAGAGCCCAATTGACAGAGAAAGCAGCCATTTGTTTCTTTTCATAATCTTTTACCTTGCTTCTTTTAATTTATTAAATGCAATAAAGTTATTCACACCCGTGTTTTTGTTTCACGGTGCAAAGG
>NZ_JBCOCI010000476.1:0-685 GCF_040929485.1 Phocaeicola sp. RTP21198st1_B8_RTP21198_201120
CTTCTTTGCAGGAAATCCGCAACGCACTGCTCGACTTCAAAGAAAGTGGAAAATTCGTTATTGCTTATGCAGACTCCTATACGCAGGGACTTTATTATCTTTCCAGCGCAGCCGATAAGGTGTTGCTCAATCCCAAAGGAATGATTGAATGGCGGGGTATCGCCTCTGCTCCCCTGTTCTACAAAGATTTGCTGCAAAAAATAGGAGTTGAGATGCAGGTGTTCAAGGTAGGAACTTACAAATCTGCCGTAGAGCCGTTTATTGCTACGGAAATGAGTCCTGCCAACCGCGAACAGGTTACCACATTTATCACTTCTATCTGGGGGCAAGTTACGGAAGGGGTATCTACTTCACGTAATATTTCTGTAGACTCACTGAATGTTTATGCAGATCGCATGCTCATGTTCTATCCGGCAGAAGAGAGTGTAAAATGCGGATTGGCTGATACATTGATTTACCGCAATGATGTGCGCAATTATCTTAAGAAATTGGTAGAGATCAATGAAGATGATAATCTTCCTATATTAGGATTGGGCGACATGATGAACGTAAGGAAAAATGTGCCGAAAGATAAAAGCGGTAATATCGTAGCTGTTTATTATGCATCCGGTGAGATTACAGACTATCCGAGCTCTGCAACTTCCGAAGACGGGATTGTCGGTTCGAAAGTCATTCGTGACCTGCG
>NZ_JBCOCI010000476.1:695-1074 GCF_040929485.1 Phocaeicola sp. RTP21198st1_B8_RTP21198_201120
AGATAATGATGATGTGAAAGCTGTTGTACTCCGTGTCAACTCTCCAGGTGGAAGCGCTTTCGCCTCGGAACAAATCTGGCATGCTGTAAAAGAGCTGAAAACAAAGAAACCGGTCATTGTCTCTATGGGTGATTATGCTGCGTCAGGAGGTTACTACATCTCTTGCGTTGCCGATACGATTGTTGCAGAGCCTACTACCCTGACCGGTTCTATCGGAATCTTCGGTATGATTCCTAATGTGAAAGGATTGACTGACAAAATCGGCTTAAGTTATGATGTCGTAAAAACGAATAAATACGCTGATTTCGGAAATATCATGCGTCCGTTTAACGAGGATGAGAAATCATTGCTTCAAATGATGATAACTGAAGGATATGAT
>NZ_JBCOCI010000477.1:0-1139 GCF_040929485.1 Phocaeicola sp. RTP21198st1_B8_RTP21198_201120
TAGCTTAACTACTGTAAGGATTCCCTGATATATTGTTGTCATATTGTACTAGTTTCTTTTTCATTCTTTTTAATCAAACCTTTTATCCATTGATATTCACACCTACAAATATACAACATAAAAAAGACTTTGTCAAGAGCTTCCTGCCTGTAAGGAGAATTATTTGTAATTAATCTCAATCTTACTATCTATATTATCCGTTTGCCTCAATCGGCTTTTATCTTTTACCGTCAAATGAATATCCTGTAACTGGAAATTCTTTCCATAAGTTATCTTTCCGACAGATTCCACCTCCGCATTAATGTTAGACAGATAAAAATTCTCGATGCGATGACTTGCATTCCATCCCGAAGCGGAAATAAAACGTTTTGCTCCGTCTGCTTTTACGTGAGAGAAATACACATTACGAAAATGAGAATACCCCTTTTCCTTCGGCTCTACCGGAGTCAACATAGTAGTCCAGTGTTCAGGAACATCTTTTCCTTCATATTCTTTCGGCAAGGCAGAATAACTATATTTCGGATTCCAGTTCAAATCGACAGACAGGATATGAGTCACACTATCAGCCTCAACACGCGTCATATAGATATTCTCGACCGTTCCGCCACGGTTCATGGATGATTTCAGACGCAATGTCGTTCCTGTGCCATACGCTATCAGATCATGAGCCAGTACATTACGGATAGAACCAGAAGTCTCACTTCCGCAAGTCAGTAAGCCCGCACCTTTACGGGCAATACAGTTACGAACCACCACATTCTCCGTCGGACGATTCACACGCAGTCCATCCGCATCACGCCCTGCCTTAATACAAATATTATCATCGTTGCAATCCACATCACAGTTTTCTACCAGAATATTGGTGGATGAATCAATATCAATGCCATCCGTACTTGGTCCGTGACCTCCTACATTATTATTAATAGTAAGTCCGCTCACCGAACAATGATCCGAATACAAAATCTGACAAGCCCAGAATCCCGTACGCACCAACGTAAAGTCTTTCAACGTGATATGCTTGCTGTTGGAAACCAGTACTCCCCTCACCCGCTTGCAATCATAATCCACAATCCAGCGCAGATTCTTCTTCTCATATTCCTCCCGCATCGCCCAATATTTATCCCAGAATACTTTTCCGC
>NZ_JBCOCI010000478.1:0-262 GCF_040929485.1 Phocaeicola sp. RTP21198st1_B8_RTP21198_201120
GGATACACGAATGTCTGAAGCTTGGAATTCAATCAGGAAAACTGCCGATAACCTATTGCAGAAAACTCAATTGAATAAGATAGACTATTTAGCACTCTCATTTCTAATGACGGATGAAAAGAAGTATGCTGATAAAATAAAAGAGATTTTGCTGGATGTCACTGAGGACGAAACTTGGGGCAATCAAGAAATGATGGCTCGTACCCCAGCCTGGAACGCCGACCTTGAGATTGCACATAAAGCTTTTTATGCAGGAATAGCT
>NZ_JBCOCI010000478.1:272-1138 GCF_040929485.1 Phocaeicola sp. RTP21198st1_B8_RTP21198_201120
ACTTTCTCAATCTGAAAGAAGAAAAATAGCTCACGGATTAAAACGTCTGGCAATGGACCCGCTATTAGGTGACTGGATCTTGGAGCCAACACGTATTCATTCACTAAACTCAATGGGGCACAACTGGTGGACTTCTTGTACGTGTATGGGTGGTCTACTTGCACTAAGCTTACAGAATGAATTGGAAGAAGCAAGAGATGCTGTAAAGATTATCAACGAAGTCCTTCCCGAATGGTTTGAGTTTGCAGGAGATGTGCTTCATCAAAAGCCAAAGACCTTTGATGAGACCGGTGGAATGTATGAATGTCTGAACTATGCAAACTACGGGATTCAAGAGGCTTTATTATTCCGCTTAGCTTGGATGAATACTCACAAGGAAGATAAAGCAATAGAGATACCCCAACTGGAGAAGTTATCAGATTTTTTTGTACATATCTGTTATCCACGTACAGGTATGCTTTATAATATAAACTTCGGGGACAGTCATAAAAACACGGCTGCCGAAAGTAGTCTGATGTTATTATATGCAATGGGGATTCAAAATGATGATATGCTTTGGTATATGAATCAGATAGAGCAAGGGCAACACCGTGATGGATATTTTATCGACCGCCCGATAGGATTTCTCTATACTCCCGATTTGAGTAAAGCACCCAAGGTTCCTAAACTAAAGAAATCACAATTATTCAAAGACTTCGGTTGGGCAACCATGCGCAACTCTTGGGAGAAAGATGCCACAATGTTAGCCGTCAAGTCCGGATATACCTGGAATCATTCTCATGCCGATGCCAATTCATTCATAGTCTTTCATAAAGGAGAGGATATTATCAAAGATGGAGGACGATGTTGGTATGCGAATCCCGAAT
>NZ_JBCOCI010000479.1:0-821 GCF_040929485.1 Phocaeicola sp. RTP21198st1_B8_RTP21198_201120
AGCGTTCAATCCCCAGTCCTCGTTGATGCGCCAGTCATAGTTGATGGTCAGCAAAGAGTTGTATGTAGCGTTCGTCCAGCCGTAGTTTTCAATCTGTCCGCGACCGCCACCGGTGTTACTACCGTATCCGTAGCTGTCTACATAGTGAGTGGTGTAAGCATCCACGCCGACCATGTATTTTGCGTTCAACTTGTGGTTGGTTGTACCAAAATCAGTCTGATAGCTTGCGTATACATTTCCGAAGAAACGGTTGGTATCTTCTGTGAATTTGTTGTTTTCCATTGCCCAATAAGCGTTGTCAAAGCTACCACGGAAAGAATTCTGTGTGTACGGGTTACCGTCTACGTGACTTGGAATACCAGCAAGATCATAGCTGGGAGGAGCTGCGTAAACCGTTCTCAACAGACCGTTACCGGAAGTCACTGCCTTGTCGATAGAAGTAGTGATATAGTTAGCTGTAAATCCGGAACTCCAGTTGTTAGTCAGTTTCGTGTCAGCACTAACCTTTACATTATATCTGTCCATACCAGTGCTTGAGATAATACCGTCCTGATGTGTATTTCCCAATGAGATAGAGTAGGAGCTTTTGTCGAGCATCTGCGCTACATTCAATGAATTGCTCCAGGTGATTCCTGTGTCGAAGAAGTCTTTTGCATTGTCATACGCCTGTGGAGTAGCCCACGGGTCAAGACCGGCTGCTGCACGCTGGGGAACATAATATTTTCCCTGTTGCTTACCGAACTTCTGCGTGTATTCGTTATCCGTGTTACCTCCATACGTTGCGTCGTTGGGAAGTTCGGAAATCTTAGGTCCCCAAGACG
>NZ_JBCOCI010000479.1:861-1137 GCF_040929485.1 Phocaeicola sp. RTP21198st1_B8_RTP21198_201120
TGCCGAATACTCCACCCGAACCTTGTGCGTATGTTTTCTGGAATTCCGGCAGACGACCGACTACATCGAAGCTGACATTAGAAGAGAAGCTAACCTGTGGTTTGCCTTTTTCCAATCCTTTACCACTCTTGGTTGTGATGATAATCACACCATTGGAAGCACGGATACCATAAAGTGCAGAAGCAGCCTGTCCTTTCAAGATGTTGATACTTTCAATATCATTAGGGTCGATATCTACCGCACGGTTGGCGAAGTCGGCTCCGCTCACACTACCAT
>NZ_JBCOCI010000480.1:0-1134 GCF_040929485.1 Phocaeicola sp. RTP21198st1_B8_RTP21198_201120
TAAACGAATGGCCTTTGTCGACAAGATATGGAACAATCTTAGCTTTGTCTCCCCTGATCCGGTAGTAAATACAGCATTTGCTTTTGCTAAAGTAAGAGCAGCAGAGAGTATCTTTGCTACCGGAGGAGGATTCATGCACAGTCCTGGAGGAGAATCATATTATGCAGCTGTTTGGGCGAATGACCAAGCGGAGTATGCCAATCCTTTCTTTCCCTTTTTGGGTTATGATATCGGAAACGCGTCCGCATTAAACTCATTCAGGCTTTTTGCCCGCTTCATGAATTCTGATTACAAACCCATACCCAGCTCTATCATTGCCGAGGGGAAGGATACCTGGAACGGGGCTGGCGATCGTGGCGATGCAGCGATGATAGCTTATGGGGCCGCCCGTTATGCACTAGCCAAAGCAGATAAAAAGGAAGCACAAGAGTTATGGCCCTTGATTGAGTGGTGTCTGGAATACTGCAAAAGAAAAATAAATGCTTCCGGAATTGTGACTTCAGATGCTGATGAGCTTGAAGGACGCTTTCCAGCAGGTAACGCAAACCTTTGTACATCAAGTTTGTATTATGACGCTCTGGTATCGGCAAGCTATCTTGCCAAAGAACTTGGCAAGCAGTCTTCTGTTTCAAAAGAATATGCCCGGCAGGCGAAAGTATTAAAAAATAATATAAACAATTATTTTGGTAGCCGTATAGAAGGGTTCGACAGTTACCGCTATTATGAAGGCAATGATATTTTACGTTCATGGATAGCTATCCCTCTGACAGTCGGGATCTTTGAAAAGAAGACAGGAACCGTCGAAGCATTATTCTCTCCCCGTTTGTGGAGCAAAGACGGCTTATTGACACAAGCCGGAACAGATACTTTCTGGGACAGATCTACTCTTTACGCTCTACGAGGAGTGTATAGCGCAGGAGCAAGGGAGAGGGCAATGGAACACATGGCATATTACTCACAGCAACGCCTGCTTGGGGAACATGTTCCATATCCTATCGAGGCCTGGCCCGAAGGAAACCAACGGCATTTGTCAGCCGAAAGTGCTTTGTATTGCCGTATAGTAACCGAAGGTATTTTTGGTATTCGTCCGACAGGATTTAATTCATTCTCACTCTGTCCACAACTACCTGATAA
>NZ_JBCOCI010000481.1:0-1133 GCF_040929485.1 Phocaeicola sp. RTP21198st1_B8_RTP21198_201120
AAGGAGCCGAAAAAATAAGACGGTCATAGTCCCGTTGGAATTCGGATCGGTTTTCCTGTCGTTCCTCATGGAATTCTTCCATTCCGAAACGTTTCGCTGATATTAATTGGTTCCAATTCATCATTTTATCTATAATTTTAGTGTTTACCATTCGCAAATTGGCTACAGGTACATTATTTAACTGCAAACTTAACTATTTTTCAGTTCAAAATGTGTATTTTCGCCCGTTAAATAGTAAACATGCATTTATGAATATTCAAGTTATCAATAAATCGAAGCATCCGCTTCCGGCTTATGCCACTGAATTGTCCGCAGGAATGGATATCCGTGCTAATCTTTCTGAACCTATCACACTGGAACCGTTGCAACGTTGTCTGGTGCCGACAGGACTATATATTGCCTTGCCGAAGGGATTTGAGGCACAAGTTCGTCCACGTAGCGGACTGGCGATCAAGAAAGGAATTACGGTGCTCAATTCTCCGGGTACGATTGATGCGGATTATCGTGGGGAAGTTTGTATCATTTTAGTCAATCTCTCCTCTGAAACGTTTGTGATTGAAGACGGTGAACGTATCGCGCAGATGGTGATAGCAAAGCACGAACAGCCTGTATGGCAGGAAGTGGAGGTGCTGGATGAAACAGAACGGGGAGCCGGTGGTTTCGGACATACCGGAGTATGATGAATGCTTAATGGAGAAAATAGAATGAAGATAAAAATAGGATGGCTGTTCGTGACGGTATTGATGCTCACTTCATGTGGGGGAATCCGGTCTGTGCGTACAGCAAAAACAACAGCGAAAGCAGATGGAGCTTCTTTAATGAAGGAAACATTGCTTTCTGCTGAACAACAGCGTAAATATGACTACTTCTTCTTGGAAGCCATGCGGATGAAAGGAAAGAATGAGTATGATGCGGCATTTGGATTGCTACAGCATTGTCTGGATATCAACCCCACTGCTTCTTCTGCGCTTTATGAAATATCGCAATATTATATGTTCCTTCGCCAGGTGCCGCAAGGTCAGGTTGCTTTGGAGCAGGCAGTGGCTTTTGCGCCTGATAACTATTGGTATAGTCAGGGATTGGTCAGTTTGTACCAGCAACAAAATGAATTGGATAAGGCTGCGGCTTTTCTT
>NZ_JBCOCI010000482.1:0-1131 GCF_040929485.1 Phocaeicola sp. RTP21198st1_B8_RTP21198_201120
GTGCAGGACAGCGAGAAATGGTTTGAAATTCCGGTAGTAGCTACAAATATATGCGATTATGACCGTTCTTTTGGCGTAGAAGTAGACGATAAGGCTAGTAATGCAATTGAAAAAAAGCAATATGTGGTTGAATCAAATACGGTAACCATTAAAGCAGGGGAACGGGTAGCAAAGTTTCGGATGAAGGGTATTTATGAGAACATTGATAAAACGGATTCTTTGTCGGTTACGTTCAATTTGCTTGCCAAAGATGAAAATGTATGGGATTTGTACGGTACCCGTACTCGTGTTCAAATGCAAAAAGCATGTCCTTTCGAACTTAGTACATTTGAAGGCTATTGTCTATTGACTTCCTCTTTCTTTAGTGCATATATGACGAATACGGAATATCGGTTATTACAAGCGGAAAGAGACAAGACTGAAGATAATACTATAATATTACATGATTTCTTCTATAAGAATTATGATCTTAAAATTAAGTATGATCCTTCCGATCCGTTGAAACCATTTGTAGAGTTTGATGATCAAATTATAGGTAGTACGGCAGAAGCCTTCGGAACCATTTACGGTAATGGAAAGCTGATGTGTACTCAGCCTGTTGCGTACGATTCTTATTATAATGTATGCCAGAAATTTGTATTCTTATATAGCACTATTTATGTGGTGGGTAAAGGTACGGTAGGTACTTATGTGAATATTCTGGAGTGGATTAGTGATGAAGAAGCGGAGCAGTATAAAAAAGAGGAAGGACTCTAAACTATAATCGGAAATAAATATGAAAGATATAATAAAATATTATTTGCAATTGATTGTGTTGATGTTCTGTCTCTTCACGTCTGCTTGTAGTGATGATGATGAGACTGTAACACCTGTGTTTCCGGATTTGCAGAAAATAGAATGTGCAGTCGGAGATACCAAGACACTGACTTTTGAAGCTACTGATAACTGGATATTGATTTCGTCGTCGTTGTGGTGCTATTTTGAACAAGATGGTGAACAGACCTTCACTTGTTCAGGTGGTGTTGGCGAACAGACTGTCACCATTCATATTAGTGATGATGCTACGGAACTGATGAAATCCTATAAGGCGGAGTTGACAATGACGATGGCGGGAAGTCGGCAGGTAATAGC
>NZ_JBCOCI010000483.1:0-398 GCF_040929485.1 Phocaeicola sp. RTP21198st1_B8_RTP21198_201120
GTGTACTTAATAAAAATGCAATATTACGAAATCTTAATAAGAATAGAAAAGGAAAATTACTCCAATAACTACCACTCCACAAATCAACCAAACATTTAAAAGAATAAAAGCGTAAAAATCTCACAATTTTTATTTATGTTTATGACCTTATTTAACGGAAAGAGCCGCATAAAAAGTCATATATAAATAAAATCATTAATGGACCAATAACAATAAAGAAACTATTAATCTATCTTTCTCTAATTACAACAGGACTATTGTCCACTATACAAGTATCCGTCCAAAAAGAAATTGCTCCAGGGGTTATTAAACTACAAAAGGGAGAAATTGACCCTTTCACCCCCCCCTATTCTCTATTTGGCGGAAAGCCTGTTATAGAAACTATGAAGTCACTTCCT
>NZ_JBCOCI010000483.1:408-805 GCF_040929485.1 Phocaeicola sp. RTP21198st1_B8_RTP21198_201120
AGTTACCTTTCGACATTCAAGAAATACAAATAAAAATAACAGATAGAGGATGCTTGATAGAAGCCCCCTTGGAAGACAATGAACAAATCTATGGCTTCGGACTCCAGTTTGAAACCTTCGGTCAACGTGGCTTACGTAAACGTCCGATAGTGAACGACAACCCTCTAAACTGACTCGGATATACACACGCCCCACAAACATTCTACGTCTCTACCAAAGGTTATGGCATTCTCGTCAATACAGCACGTTATACCACTTTTTTATGCGGATCCAACCAAAAAAACAGCAAAATATACAAAACGCGAAAACCCGCAAACATATTTCCACCACCACGGAAGACTTATATAAAAATAGAAGCAATGGAGACAAAGTTTTTATCGACATTCCTGGTGCAAAA
>NZ_JBCOCI010000483.1:815-1131 GCF_040929485.1 Phocaeicola sp. RTP21198st1_B8_RTP21198_201120
GTGGAGGCTGTCTCCCCCCAATGTGGGGACTCGGATTCAAATACCGTGTGAAAGGAGATGCTATACAAGATTCTGTTATGCGTTTTGCTGATTATTTTCGTAACAATCATATTCCATGTGACGTACTAGGGCTTGAACCCGGATGGCAAACGGCTACTTATTCCTGCTCGTACATATGGAGTAAAGAACGATTCCCACAACACAAAGAAATGCTAGCCCAACTCCAGCAGAAAGGCTATAAGATCAATTTATGGGAACACGCTTACGTACACCCCACCTCTCCCATCCGAAAAGCGTTGGAACCTTACCTTTATAC
>NZ_JBCOCI010000484.1:0-1130 GCF_040929485.1 Phocaeicola sp. RTP21198st1_B8_RTP21198_201120
AAGGATTTTTGACTGATCTCTGAAGAGAAGATGAAATATATAGATTATGAACGCTATCGTGTGGTGCGTGATGACCGGGGGATTGTGTGGATTTCAACTTATGGAAACGGACTTTTCACCTACGATATTCAGGAGGACCGGTTGGAACACTTTGTTTCCGAAGGGAAGAATGCAGGACCTATAGGGTCAGATTTCTTGTTATGTTTGATGAAAGACAGGACAGGAGGAATATGGGTAAGCTCCGAATATTCCGGTTTGTCTCATATTTCCATTTCAAATAAAGGCATTACACATGTCTATCCAGAATCACCGGATGTTTTTGACCGTTCGAATACAATCCGGTTACTGACTAAAATGTCGAATGGAGATATATGGGTAGGAACCCGTAGAGGTGGATTGTATAATTATGATTCTCATCTGAAAACTAAGATAGATAATCATTATTTGCCCTATAATATTTATGCGATTTCAGAAGATAGTCAGGAGAATATATGGATAGGAACCCGGGGAGACGGACTAAAAATAGGAGATACGTGGTATAAAACGGATCCGTCTAATCCTTTTGCCTTATCTCATTCTAATATTTATTCCATTCTTCGCGATAAGAAAGATCGTATGTGGGTGGGAACATTTGGAGGAGGACTGGATCTGGCAGAATCAACGGAAAAAGGACAATATAAGTTCCGTCGTTTCTTTCAAGGAAAGAAGTATGGCTTACGGATAGTCAGAGTAATGGCAGAAGATGAGAAAGGGATGATATGGATGGGCACAAGTGAAGGTATCTGCATTTTCCACCCTGACTCATTGATTGCTAATGAAGATAACTATCATTTGTTCAGCTACACCGATGGCAATTTTTGCAGCAATGAGATTCGTTGCCTGTTTCGTGATAGCAAAGGGCGTATGTGGGTAGGTGCTTCGGGTGCCGGGCTGAATCTATGCGAACTGTCAGACGACTGTCAGTCTTTGAAATATACACATTATGGAATGGCTGAAGGACTGGTTAATAATATGGTGCAATCTATTTTGGAAGATTATTCGGGACAATTATGGATTGCTACGGAATATGGAATTTCAAGGTTCTATCTCAACAGCCATTCTTTCGAGAATTATTTTTTCTCATCTTATAC
>NZ_JBCOCI010000485.1:0-1129 GCF_040929485.1 Phocaeicola sp. RTP21198st1_B8_RTP21198_201120
GATATCTATATCGAAATAATCTTTCAAAGCACTCCGGTAGGCATCGTTGTGACCGGTTTTCAATGACACTTCGATATTTCCTCCCTCATGTGTATATTTGAAAGCATTGGAAAGGACATTCATCAATACTTTGTCAAAGTTATTTAGATCAATCCATACTTTCAGAGAATCAGCACCTTCCAGTTCTTTTTCGAAAGTAAATGTGATGTTCTTTTTTTGCGCTTGATAATTGAATGTTTGCATCAAGTCATTGATAAATCCTACGATGTCTGTTTCCCGGAATTTCAGATGCATTTGTCCTTTGTCCAGTTTTCGTATGTCCATCAGTTGATTGATCAGACGTAGAATACGTTGGGCATTCCGGTAAATCATGAGATAAACCGGTTGTTTCTCGGAATGTTCGGCTAACAGTTTCTCTAACGGGCTGATGATAAGAGTCATCGGGGTACGTATTTCATGTGAGATATTAATGAAGAATTGTAATTTGGCTTCGTTAATCTGTTCCATGTGTTTTTGTCGCATCACTTCTTGCCGGTGGCGGATACGTGACAGAATATACATGGTAAGAGCATAGATTAGTAATGCTCCGAGGCATCCCCAGATTACTTTTGCCCACCAGGTCTGGTACCAGGGTGGAGTGATGGCAATAGTAACTGTGCGGATATTAGAGAAATTATTATGGTCGCGTGCCTGTACGGAGAAAGTGTATTTCCCCGGTTTCAGACTGCTATAAGTCACCCGGTTTGTTCCCGGTTGCGTACTGATCCATTCATCGCCTAATTCTTTTATCTTATATTGATAACTAATCCGGTCGGGATTGCTGAATTCCAAAACAGAAAAATCAATGCTGAATGTATTTTCATTATATGCCAGTGTAAATTGCTCGGTATCCATGACAGCAGTATCAGTGATGACATTGTTGCCGGATTTATCCCCTTTTTTCACAGGGCGGTTAGCAACGTGAAAGCCGGTAATCAATACATTCATTTCTTTTTTGATTTCGGTGATATCCTGGGGGTAGAAAGCTGTTACTCCATTGGTACCTCCAAAAAATATCTTGCCGCGTTTATCTTTAAATACAGCAGTGCGCGTAAACTCATTTCCTTGCAGACCGTCGCCTGCATAATAG
>NZ_JBCOCI010000486.1:0-1127 GCF_040929485.1 Phocaeicola sp. RTP21198st1_B8_RTP21198_201120
AGGAAATAGCGACCAAGCTCAACTTCCCCACACAATCATTCTTCGGGAAATATTTCAAGCAGTATGTCGGCATATCTCCTAAAGAATATCGGAACAAACTTATCAAACAGTAACTTTCTTAAACTGCCGGAACTGCCACCACAACATACCTCCGGATATAAGACTAGCCGCCAAATCTGCCACAGGCATACTGGCCCAAACACCCATTTGTCCATAATAATGAGGTAGAATCAATAAACAGGGCACTAAGAATAACATCTGTCGGGTCAGCGACAAGAAAATGGCTTTACTTGCCATTCCGATACTCTGGAAGAAGTTGGAAGCTACCATCTGAAAACCTACAATCGGATAGAAGAACACCACTACACGAAATCCCTTAGACGCAATACTGATTAATTCTGCGTCCGAAGTAAAAATGGAAGATACGATTTCCGGAATGAACATACCTATCAGGAAACCAATCGTTGTCACTACAGTTGCACAATAAATGGTTACTTTTAGTACTTCCGTCACACGAGGATAGAGCTTCGCACCAAAATTCTATCCCGCAATGGGCTGCATCCCCTGGTTCAGTCCCAATACAATCATAATAAAGACAAAAACAATACGATTAACAATACCGAATGCACCGATCGCCAAATCACCTCCATGCTCTTTTAATCCCTGATTAATCAGAATCACAATAAAGCAAGACGCCATATTCATCAGGAAGGGAGACATACCGATAGCCAATGAATCCAACACGATCTTCCGTTTCAAACGGAAAATACCTTTTTTCAATCGTATCAGTTCGTCTTTGCGACAGAACAGATGAAGCTGCCAGACCAAGGCGATCAACTGCGCACAAACCGTAGCTGTGGCCGCCCCGCGAATTCCCCAGTCGAATACAAAAATAAACAAAGGTGCAAGTAATACATTGATTAACACGGTCGTGATGGTTGCCACCATCGCTTTCTGCGGATGTCCCGAGGCACGAAGCACTGCATTCAGCCCCAAATATAAATGAGTTACCACATTTCCCAGCAGAATAACCTGCATAAATTCGCGGGCATATTTGACAGTCTCATCACTTCCGCCGAAAAAATAAACTATCGGATCAAGAAAAGGCAGAACAACCAGCGTAAAAG
>NZ_JBCOCI010000487.1:0-1126 GCF_040929485.1 Phocaeicola sp. RTP21198st1_B8_RTP21198_201120
GTTGTAAAGGATATCAATCAACAGGAAAATTTGTATGATGCCAAGATAATGCCTAAAGATTTACTTACTATCATAGTGTCATGTACTAGTCCGGAACTTGCAGTTCCGTTTAACTTGACGGTGGCAACTCCTGCCAATGTGGCTACTGCCAGCACCCAATTGACTACCCAGCCTGTTTTACAACCTTATCTGGTAGATAATGAAGGCAAGATCAATTTTCCTGTTCTGGGTGAATTAAAAATAGGTGGACTGACGAAAAGAGAAGCTGAACAACTGATAATAGACAAACTGAAACCTTACATAAAGGAGACTCCGATAGTTACTGTCCGTATGGTAAACTATAAAATTTCTGTATTAGGTGAGGTTGCCCGTCCAGGTACATTTACTATCAACAATGAGAAAGTCAACTTGTTGGAAGCTCTTGCCATGGCCGGTGACATGACGGTCTGGGGAGTTCGTGACAATGTAAAACTGATTCGTGAAGGTGCTGATGGCAAACAGGAAATTGTGACATTGGATTTAAACAAGGCGGAGACAATTCTTTCTCCTTATTATTGGTTACAGCAGAATGATATAGTCTATGTGACTCCTAATAAAGCAAAAGCTCGTAACTCTGATATAGGTAATAGTACCAGCTTGTGGTTCTCCGCTACTTCTATTCTGGTATCATTGGCAAGTTTATTAGTAACAATCTTCAAATAGTAATATAGATATGATTGAGGAAAAAAGAGAGAACCGGGGTGAGCAACCGGAAGAGCAGGTGAATATTCAGGAAATCCTTTTCCGTTACCTGATCCACTGGCCCTGGTTTGTGGTTTCTGTAATAATCTGTATCGCCTGCGCATGGGGCTACCTGCGTCTGGCCACTCCTGTCTATAATATATCCGCTACAGTCTTGATCAAGGATGACAAGAAAGGCGGTGGTGCGAGCATGTCCTCCGAACTGGAAAAGATGGGGCTGGACGGCTTCGTTTCCTCGTCGAACAACGTAGACAATGAAATCGAGGTGTTGAAATCAAAGTCTCTTGCCCGTGAAGTGGTCAACAATTTGGGGCTGTTTGTGACTTATAAGGATGAAGATGAGTTTCCTAATAGGGAACTTTACCGTACCTCGCCCGTAGTGGTG
>NZ_JBCOCI010000488.1:0-1125 GCF_040929485.1 Phocaeicola sp. RTP21198st1_B8_RTP21198_201120
GTCAATGAAAGTCATCCCTCCCATCTTACGGCTGCGCTGTACCCATCCGGACAGCGTGACTTGCTTGTTTACATCAGAGATTCTAAGCTCTCCACATGTGTGCGTTCTAAACATATATTTTTTATTTAAACGATTATCACTCGCGTTTTTATTTTGATCGAACCAAAACTGCGCAAAAGTACGCAATAATTTGTAATTCGGTGTCAGTAATCCGTTATTTTATCAGACTTTCTTTGTCAGCTTTTTCAATATTTTCTTGTTTCTATCTGTTATATTGTCAACGATGGCTTCATTCATCAATTTGATGCCATTCATATATTCCTGCGCTCTTTGGAGCACATTGGCTGCATCCTTTTCCGGTGCTCGTGGCACTACCACGCGCAATCCTCTTTGAATCAGCTGAATATTTACATTGGCATCCGTTTCCATGGGGTCACCATCAAAATGCACGACACCCGGAGTAGTCCGGCGGATGCACAACTGCTTGCAGCGGAAAGTCTTGATACGGCTATTCTGATCGATTGTTTTATTGAATAATTGAAAGGCCAATGAAGGAACGTCCAATATGGTGAACGGTTCGAGAATAGTCACATCCAGCAAACCATCTGTCAGAGTGGCTTGCGGTGCGATATAAGCATTGTTTCCATATTGCGACGCGTTTCCGCAGGCAATCAGGAAGGCTTTATACTTGGAAACTCCGTTTTCCGTTTCCAGTTCGTACGTTTCCGGCTCATATTTAAGACTTTCCTGCAGGGTTTTCTCCAGATAAGTCAATAGCCCCCGTTTACCGGCATGCGCAAACTTCAGACTGACAAACGCGTCGAATCCCACTCCGCAAGTGCAGAAAAAATCCGTACCGTTAATCTTACCATAATCTATCACATCCATGCAACCTTCGTTCAGCACTTCCAATGCTCTCTTCGGTTCCATCGGTATATGCAGATGCCTCGCCAGTCCATTGCCCGATCCGCAGGGAATAATTCCCAGCGCGGTATCAGTATGCACCAACGAACGAGCTATTTCATTGATTGTTCCATCCCCACCAATAGCCACTACTATATCTGTTTTCTCTTCGGCAGCTTTGGCAGCTATTTCTACTGCATGACCGGCTCTTTCCGTATACAC
>NZ_JBCOCI010000489.1:0-1124 GCF_040929485.1 Phocaeicola sp. RTP21198st1_B8_RTP21198_201120
ACGGGCCTACCAGTTTTTCTTCCAGCTATGCCATGAAGCTTATTAAAGGCGGTTCTATCGGTGATATTTATGGTAAGGCTTTTGTGCGTGATGATGCAGGCAATATCGTCTACGAAACAGAGGGTGATAATAAAGGACTTCCATTGGTAGAGGGTGATGGGAATACGGTGAAAGTAGGCAATGCCAACCCTGTCTTTATGATGGGATGGGACCATACATTCTCTTACAAAGGCTTCACCCTTTATTTTCTGCTTGATTGGCGTTACGGAGGCGAAGTCCTTTCGCAGACGCAGGCGGAAATGGATCTTTATGGGGTATCCGAAATAACGGCTGATGCGCGTGACAGGGGATATGTAATGCTCGACGGTCAGCGTATAGACGATGTGAAGGGATTCTATAAAATAGTAGGCGGGCGTGCCGGGGTGACGGAGTATTATATGTATGATGCTACCAATTTACGGTTGCGTGAAGTATCATTGAGCTATAATTTCTCCAGGAGGTGGATACAGAAAACGAAGGTACTGAAAGATGTTCAGCTTTCGTTTGTAGCCCGCAATCTATGTTTCTTGTATAAGAAAGCTCCTTTTGATCCGGATTTGGTACTTTCTACCGGAAATGATAATCAAGGCATTGAAGTGTTCGGAATGCCTACGACCCGTAGTCTGGGCTTTACTCTGAAATGTGAATTTTAAAGGCAGGAGAGAGAAATGAAGAGAAAATATGTATATCTATATTTGTTGGGGTTATTGCTGTTCTCTGTAGCTTGTACCGGTAATTTCCGTGATTACAATACCGATTTGTCCGGTATCACGGATGATGACTTGATTATTGATGACAATGGCTATGGAATCCGTTTGGGAATTATTCAGCAAGGTATTTATTTTAATTACGACTACGGAAAAGGAAAGAACTGGCCTTTCCAACTGATACAGAATCTGAACGCGGACATGTTCAGTGGGTATATGCATGACGGCAAACCTCTGAACGGGGGCTCGCATAATTCCGATTATAATATGCAGGACGGCTGGAATAGCGCCATGTGGACACACATGTATTCTTATATTTTCCCACAGATATATCAGTCGGAGAATGCTACCCGAAATACACATCCTGCTCTGTTCGGG
>NZ_JBCOCI010000490.1:0-800 GCF_040929485.1 Phocaeicola sp. RTP21198st1_B8_RTP21198_201120
TCCATATCCTGTGGCGACTTTTGTGCCGACGCGGTTAGAAAACCTGCGGCAAACAACAGGACGGATAGGCTTAACTTTTTGTATATCATATTATTATAGTTACTTTTATCTCTATTCATATAAAGTCCTCCTGATGCGTTGAATGTTCGGCACCGAGGAGGACATTGTTCGACACCGAGGAACAGTAGTTTCGGCACCGAGGAAACAACCGTTCGGCACCGAGGAACTTTCTTATTGGTAGTCGGGGTTCTGTACTAACACTCCTTTAGACTTGTCGATCTCTGTCTGCGGCAGTGGAAGCAGTGCGTTTTTGTCCTGATAATTGGTTTTACCGGCTGCGTGCAACACTTCTTTTGCAATGCCCCAACGAACGAGGTCATAGAAACGGTCGAATTCCAACCCTAATTCCACACGGCGTTCGTGGCGGATGGCTTCACGCAATTCTCCCTGATCGGTAGTCGTCACTTTAGGTAATATATTGGTATTGGTGCCTCTGGCGCGTGCGCGTACTTGTTCCAAATAGTCGATTGCTTCACCCGGAATACCTTTTTCATTAGCTGATTCGGCTCCCATCAGCAGTACATCTGCGTAGCGGATCAGACGAATGTTTACCCAGAATCCTTTGTTGGTATATTCTTTACGCAAAGCCGGGTCGGTATAGGCTTTCTTGTTAAAGTAAGCACCCATTGCCGGAGAAACCGGAGATTCGCCGTATGGCTCGTTGGTGTTTTCCGGAGTGATAGGCTCGCTGTCCGAGTGGCGGAAGTAGAGTAGGGTGGAGTTTTTGCGTGGATCACCCT
>NZ_JBCOCI010000490.1:824-1123 GCF_040929485.1 Phocaeicola sp. RTP21198st1_B8_RTP21198_201120
GTATTCTGTTGCCATGTGCCATCCCCAGCCCAAGTCCCATTGACCTGCTCCGCGTACACCTTGTACTTCACAGAACTGGCTACCGATAACGGTACTTTGAGGAAGAGCGGCAGTAGCTGTACATTGCAACTCGAATATAGAACCTCCGTTATTTTCACCATCATCCGTGAAAATCTCATTATACGGAGTCTTTAAGTTGTAGAGCCCCTTTTTGATGACATCGGTGGAGGCTGTGTACATATTGTTCCAGTCGTTGCGCATCATATAAGTACGCGCGTGTAAGGAACGGGCAGCTCCCC
>NZ_JBCOCI010000491.1:0-1122 GCF_040929485.1 Phocaeicola sp. RTP21198st1_B8_RTP21198_201120
AAGTAGATCGTTCACGCATTGAAACACGTTACCGCCAGGGATGGGTGGGGCATGTGACTGCAGATATCATAGAAGCATACCGGATGGCAGCTGAAGCAATGCGACACCGTGAACCTTGTTCCATTGCCTATCATGGAAATATAGTAGACCTGCTCGAGTATGCCGAGCGTGAAAAGATTTTGATCGAACTATTATCCGATCAAACCTCCTGTCACGCCGTTTACGAAGGTGGATACTGCCCAGCCGGACTGACTTTCGAGGAACGCACACGCCTTCTTCACGAATCGCCGGAGGAATTCCGTCACTTGGTAGACATATCTTTGCACCGTCATTTCGAGGTCATCAAGAAATTGGTAGCCCGCGGAACTTATTTCTTTGATTATGGAAACTCTTTCATGAAAGCCATATACGATGCCGGAGTAAAAGAAATCTCCTATAATGGTGTTGATGAAAAAGACGGATTTATCTGGCCGAGTTATGTCGAAGATATTATGGGACCCCAACTCTTTGATTACGGCTACGGTCCGTTCAGGTGGGTCTGCTTGAGTGGTAAACACGAAGATCTGATAAAAACAGACCATGCGGCTATGGAGTGTATCGACGTCAATCGGCGCGGTCAGGATCTGGACAACTATAATTGGCCCTATTAGGCTGGGACGAGATCACCACGATGTCAGCGGTACGGATTCTCCTTTCCGGGAGACGTCAAATATCAAAGACGGAAGTAATGTGATGGCAGATATGGCTGTGCAATGCTTTGCCGGAAATTGTGCCCGTGGGATGAGTCTGGTAGCCTTACATAATGGAGGTGGAGTCGGTATCGGCAAAGCAATCAATGGCGGTTTTGGTATGGTATGCGACGGTAGCGAACGGGTAGATGAAATACTCCGTTCGGCAATGCTTTGGGACGTAATGGGAGGAGTAGCCCGCCGTTCGTGGGCGCGTAATCCGCATGCGATGGAAACGAGTGAAGCATTTAATGAGTCCCATGCTGGAGATTATCAGATAACAATGCCGTATGTGGCGGACGAAGAATTAATAAAGAAGATAGTTCCATCTATTGTGGGAAAGTAGTCTCACAATATAAGAGAAAGCGTTCCCATAATGTGAAGGAATAAATTC
>NZ_JBCOCI010000492.1:0-1120 GCF_040929485.1 Phocaeicola sp. RTP21198st1_B8_RTP21198_201120
ATTTGAATTGTCGTAAGTTGCGCTATAAAAAGTTACGCTTTGGAGCATGGTATGCCCCTGCTGTTCAATTGGGTAAAAATATCTATTTTTGTGCCATGCCTCTAGGTTCGGTTATCGGAGGAAACTTTGTAGAAGAGGATGACGTAAAACTGGGAGGGAATATTGGCGATGCTCTTGCCGCTTCAAGTTTGGTTACGAAACGCGTCTGTTATGAGCTAAATGGTGAAACAGGAAAAGTCGATTTTCTAGGAAAAGATAAAATGCTTCAATTATTGGAGAATTATCCGGAACTGAAACAGGCATATTTGAAAGATGATAGTCAGGAGGCGAAGCATACCTTTAAATATTTGTTGGAGTTGCGGAATAAACAAAAAAAAGTAATTTTGTCGATCTCTGTTGGTATAGCAGAGAAAGAGTATGTTCATAATACAATCATGGTCATAGTGATATGATTAGGGTGCGGATTATGCAAATAACACAGAACTCATGGCTTTGATTTAATGGAAAAATCCGCTATCCATTTTAATAAAAGCCCTATTAGTCCGTTTGGATAAAAGACCTGCATTTGTATCTGTATAAAAGCATAAGAGACTCCTGACATTGCCTGTATCTTACCATTCTATTAAGCAGTAAATGTAATAATGCCTTTCTGATAATAAATCTGTTATTTCTCTTGTCTTTTATCTTCTTTTTTTCTATATTGCGAAGAGTTATAAGACTGTATTGCTTACAGTTTGTAATCCTTAATTCTGTTTATTATGAGAATAACTCTTGGCAACACGCTACCTCCTTATCCGGATTTTGTAGAAGGTATCCGGAGAGCTCCCGACCGTGGTTATACACTTACCCCGGCGCAGACCATCACAGCTTTAAAAAACGCTTTGCGTTATATTCCCTCCGAGTGGCACGAACAACTGGCTCCTGAATTTATGGAAGAACTACGCACTCGCGGGCGTATTTACGGATACCGTTTCCGTCCTGCCGGAGACTTGAAAGCAAAGCCGATTGATGAATATCAGGGGCAATGTATTGAAGGCAAAGCCTTTCAGGTAATGATTGACAATAACCTTTGCTTCGATATAGCCTTATATCCCTACGAACTTGTTACTTATGGTGAAAC
>NZ_JBCOCI010000493.1:0-258 GCF_040929485.1 Phocaeicola sp. RTP21198st1_B8_RTP21198_201120
TGAAACAGGCTTTTCCGTTATAACAGGTGAAACGGGAGCCGGAAAATCAATTATTCTGGGAGCTATCGGACTCCTGCTAGGACAGCGTGCCGATGTGAAAGCGATTCGCCACGGAGCTTCCAAATGTATCATAGAGGCACGTTTCGATATATCTGCCTATGGTATGCGTTCGTTTTTCGAAGAAAACGAGTTGGAATATGATGAAGAGTGCATTTTGCGTCGTGAAGTGCAGTCTTCCGGTAAGAGCCGGGCATTCAT
>NZ_JBCOCI010000493.1:268-1119 GCF_040929485.1 Phocaeicola sp. RTP21198st1_B8_RTP21198_201120
CTCCTGCTTCGTTGGCACAAGTGAAAGAGCTGGGCGAACAGCTGATAGATGTACATTCGCAACATCAGAATCTGCTGCTTAATAAAGAAGGATTTCAGTTGAATGTGCTTGATATTCTGGCACATAATGACGCTGCATTGGCGAAATACCATCTGTGTTATGATGAATGGAAACAGACAGATCGCGAACTCGCTGAATTAGTGTCACTGGCAGAGAAAAGTCGCTCCGATGAAGATTATATCCGCTTCCAACTCGAACAGCTCGAAGAAGCCTGTTTGGTGGAAGGCGAACAGGAAGAACTGGAGCAGGAAGCTGAAACATTAAGTCATGCAGAAGAGATAAAAGCCGGACTTTACCGGGTGGAACAGTCGTTTGCTTCGGATGAAGGTGGATTGCTTTCTTATCTGAAAGACAGGCTGAATACACTGAATAATCTGCAAAGAGTATATCAGCCGGCCAAGGAACTTACCGAACGTATGGAGAGCGCTTATATCGAACTGAAAGATATTTCGCACGAAGTCTCTTTACAAAGTGACTCCGTTGAATTCAATCCGGTCCGTCTGGACGAAGTGAATGAACGGTTGAATCTGATTTATTCCTTACAGCAGAAACATCGGGTACAAACCCTTGACGAATTGATAGCGCTAACGGATGAATACCGCAGCAAATTGTCGGACATCACTTCCTATGATGAGCGTATCGCCGAACTGACTGCTCGCAAAGAGGAACAATATAAACAAGTGAAACAACAGGCAGAAGTGCTTACCAAAGCCCGTACGAAAGCTGCTCGTGAAGTTGAAAAACAGCTGGCTGCCCGGTTGATTCCATTAGGAATGCCGAATGTTCGTTTC
>NZ_JBCOCI010000494.1:0-1119 GCF_040929485.1 Phocaeicola sp. RTP21198st1_B8_RTP21198_201120
TCATTGTATCAGTTGGCTGTAACAGTTGGTTTTTTGGGAGCTTATTTAGTTAACTATCAATTATTGGCATGGGCGGAGAGTGGTACGCAATTAAGTGTGGATTGGTTGAATAAAATATTTATAACTGAAGTATGGAGAGGTATGTTGGGTATGGAAACATTGCCGGCAATCTTATTCTTCATAATCATATTTTTTATTCCGGAAAGTCCCCGCTGGTTAATCGTACGTGGAAAGGAATTGAAAGCTGTAAATATATTAGAGAAAATATATAATTCAATTACAGAAGCGAAAAGTCAATTAAATGAAACGAAATCTGTGCTGACCTCTGAAACAAAATCGGAATGGTCTTTATTGATGAAGCCTGGAATTTTCAAAGCTGTTATTATCGGTGTGTGTATTGCGATTTTAGGACAGTTTATGGGTGTGAACGCAGTACTTTATTATGGCCCTTCTATCTTTGAAAACGCAGGACTTTCAGGAGGAGATTCTCTTTTTTACCAAGTTCTGGTAGGACTAGTCAATACTTTGACCACCGTTCTGGCTCTTGTCATCATTGATAAGGTAGGCCGCAAGAAACTTGTTTATTACGGAGTTTCGGGAATGGTTGTTTCTCTGATTCTCATCGGCCTGTACTTCCTCTTCGGAGATTCCCTGGGAGTATCCAGCCTCTTCCTGCTCGTTTTCTTCCTGTTCTATGTATTCTGCTGTGCCGTGTCTATCTGTGCCGTGGTGTTCGTACTTCTCTCGGAGATGTATCCCACCAAGGTTCGCGGACTGGCCATGTCGATAGCAGGATTCGCTCTGTGGATCGGAACGTACCTGATCGGACAGTTAACCCCCTGGATGCTCCAGAACCTTACCCCCGCCGGAACATTCTTCCTGTTCGCCCTCATGTGCGTGCCGTATATGCTGATTGTCTGGAAACTCGTGCCGGAGACTACTGGGAAGTCGCTGGAAGAGATTGAAAGATATTGGACCCGTTCGGAATAGTAAAACAAAAAGACCTTAATAACTTAATAATAAAAGATGTATGGATTTTAAGAAACTGGCAAATCAATACAAGGATGAACTCTTGGATAATGTTCTTCCTTTCTGGCTTGAGAACTCACAAGACCATGA
>NZ_JBCOCI010000495.1:0-1118 GCF_040929485.1 Phocaeicola sp. RTP21198st1_B8_RTP21198_201120
CTATATAAGCGTCCGCGCCATAGTCGAGACCCGCAATTTTTGAATCGATGCTGTCGAGTGCCGAAAGCAGAATAAACGGGATATGACAAAGCATATTGTCGGAACGGATGGACTTTAACAATTCGAATCCGTCCATGTGGGGCATGACGATGTCGCTGATAATAAGATCTACTGTCGTTGTCTCCAGACATTCCAAGGCTTCCTTGCCATTGGTGGCTGTATGGATGGTATAGGTATTTCCCAGATTTTTAGCCAGAAACTCCAGCATATCCGTCGTGTCTTCCACTACCAGAAGAGAGTAACCGGCGGGTTCGCCCTCTTCCTCCGAAGCGAGAACCTTGTCGGGCATGGAAGTGATGGAAGGGCTGACAGAGATGCTTTTCTCCAAATACGGAATTTCCACACATACCTCGCATCCTTCCGTATAGCCGGGATTGATATAAACCTTTCCTTTATGCTTCTCCACCAACAATTTGACGAGACTCAATCCGATTCCCACTCCCGATCCGTTGTTTCCTGTGTTTCCTACCTGATAAAACGGTTCGAAAACCTTGCTGCACTCCTCTTGTGGAATACCCGGACCGTCGTCACGCACACACAGGGAGAGCGTGCGCCCTTCAGAAGACAGATGTTCGTCCATAATTACCATAATGCGGGTACGGGCATATTTCATGGCATTTGTCAACAGGTTGCTGACAATTTTAGTCAGCGCCTCTTGGTCTACATTATATTGCAGGTGCTCTTTCGGCAGAGAGACGCTGAAAGATATTCCGGTCAGGGAGATGGCACGGAAACGGTCGATGATGTCCTCTATCATCCGGTTGATATCCACTTCATTGAATGAAAGCGTATAACCTTCCTTGTCCACTTTGCGGAAGTCGAGCAATTGTTTGATAAGCTCCATCAACCGGTTGGTGTTCTTCCGTATCACAGACAGGTTGCTTTCCACTTCACTGTTCCATTCATGTGTTTCCAGAATAGCTTCCAGCGGAGCTTTGATAAGGCTTACCGGAGTCTTGATTTCATGCGCCACTTGAGTGAAGAATGTAATTTTCGACTGGAACAACTCCTGATTCTTTATTTGTTCCATCTCTTTCATCTTTCTTATTTTCACAGCC
>NZ_JBCOCI010000496.1:0-608 GCF_040929485.1 Phocaeicola sp. RTP21198st1_B8_RTP21198_201120
GTTCAATACGATATCCATTGTGTTTAATTTGAGAATCTTTACGTCCTACATACATAATCTCGCCCAGTTCATTTCTATAAACGATATCGCCAGTACAATAGATGATCTCCGGATAATGTTTGTTCAATGGATTTTGGATAAAAGCTTCTGCCGTTTTTTGAGGATTGTTATAATATCCCAAAGCAAGTGAAGAACCTCGAACACAGAGCTCTCCTTGTTCATTCACAACACAAGGCTTAAAATCTGCATTGAGAATCAACACATCACTATTTTTGCATGGAAATCCGATAGGTAATGGTTCATCATCATTAAACTCACGTTCTACAGTGTAATAAGTACAATCCACTGTGATTTCAGTAGGACCATAGAGATTAACATAACGACATTCCGGCATATTGCGACGCCAATAATTAAGATGTTTATTGGGCATTACCTCACCAGCAAAAAATACATCACGGAGATATTGGGGTTTACGGCTATCAAGAATCTTGAAGTTTGCCATGTTAACAAGAACAAACGGCACCCAAAATACAAAAGTAATTTTTTTCTCGTCCAGATACTCCACCAACTTAGCTGGAAATGCAAAGAATGTATCAGGAATAATATTC
>NZ_JBCOCI010000496.1:618-1117 GCF_040929485.1 Phocaeicola sp. RTP21198st1_B8_RTP21198_201120
ATATTCAGCGTAGCACCAGTAGCATACATCAGGTAGATATCAAGCGTTGAGTTATCGAAATAAAACGGAGCCTGATTACCAATTATAGATGTTGAGTCGATATGGAAAGTTTCTATCGCCCAATCAATATAATCTATAACACCACGATGAGATACGACAACCCCTTTAGGGATACCTGTTGAACCTGAGGTGAAGATAGAATAAACAGGATCTGTATCAATCTGTTTTTCCATCAACTTCTCTATTGCTATACGCTGAATAGAACTGTCTGTATAAGAATTATCAATCACTAAGATCGGACGATCGGTAATTTTCTGTAAATCTGTAAAATGCTCGCTGTCAGTAATAAGTATAGGAGTATCAAGTACTGTAATAATTGATTCCACACGACTAGAAGGAGACTTTGTATCAAGAGGCACGTAGAAGTTGCCACTCATACTAAGAGCAGCAAACGCAGTCACTGCATCGCATCCTTTTGGAATATAAACTCCAACTGGTG
>NZ_JBCOCI010000497.1:0-1114 GCF_040929485.1 Phocaeicola sp. RTP21198st1_B8_RTP21198_201120
TCGTATAGCTATACAAGGCCCATGCCTGTCCACGGCTCCAGGAAGAATTGTCCGAGAAACCCTGCACTGTCTGCTTGCCGCGCACTTCTCCGGTTTCAGGATCGTAATCCACTAGATGATACGTAGAGTAATCATCGCGGAAATGATTCAGGATAGTGGTGTTGGCATGTGTGCAGGCTATGTTCTGCAAAGAATCATCGGCATAGGCTTTCGACATGGATAACAGTAATTCCAGATTCATCATATTGTCAATAATCACCGGGAACTTCCAGTCACAACCTTTGCGCACAAAGTCCCAGCTACGGATTACACCGGCGGTAGGTTTGAAGCGGGTTGACAAGGATTTAGCTCCCTGATAGAGCACCTGTTTATAAGCCTCATTGCCCGTCAGCCGGAAAGCATTCCCATAACTGCAGTTCAACTGGAAACCTACATCGTGATCTCTGGTCACGTACTGTATAGAGTCGAGTTTCAGCGTATTCTTCTCGGCCAGCGCCTTCACAGCATCGTTCCGGGTATATTCATAGATATACCAGAGGGAGCCGGGATAGAACCCGCTGCACCACCAATAGATATTCGAAGGGACAAACTCACCCTCGGCAGAGAGCGTGCGGGGAAGTGTCTTTTCCGTCAGGCGGGTATCCATATTCGTGTATTGTTGCTGCCAATGTTAGAAGCCCTAGTATAGATAATAATAAGATTCTCATACGTTCAATTCATTTTATTTGGGGGACAGGGTTGTAGTAAATGTGGCAGTCTGGTTGGCTGTGACCGTTGCTTCAAAGCCGACCATATAAGTGCCCGGATTAGCCTGGTCATAAGAGTTTTCACTAGTGGTACTCCATGTTTTGTAGGTAGGCTTTACGGTTCCGCTGGCTGTGAGATACATCACTTTGCTTCCATTAGTTAGTACGATGCGGTTACTTTCCACCGTCGGGACGGCAGGCGTCACCATGCACCAGCGTACTTTGGCGGATTTATCCGTTCTTGCCTTTATCTCATCCATGACTACTAAATCTTTATCGTTCACGATTTTCACGGTACGGGTAGCGGATGCAGCCTGATCGGACACTACTTCGGTCAGAGCGAAAGTGGCTCCCAATTCCGTAGCAGT
>NZ_JBCOCI010000498.1:0-1113 GCF_040929485.1 Phocaeicola sp. RTP21198st1_B8_RTP21198_201120
GAGAATAATGTAATGAAGATGATCGCTGACCATAAGTTTGACCTGATCGTAAACATTCCGAAGAATCATAGCAAACGTGAATTAACGAATGGCTATCGTATCCGTCGTGGTGCAATCGATCACAACATTCCATTGATTACAAATGCTCGTCTGGCAAGTGCCTTTATCGAAGCATTCTGTGAATTGAAATTGGGTGATATTCAGATCAAGAGCTGGCAGGAATATAAATAAACTGCTTTAGCTGTTTATCAAAATAAAAAGAACTCCCTCTTTGGAATGCCAAAGGGGGAGTTTTTTGTTTAAGTTGTCTTGTTGCGAATAGATGTTTTCTGTTATTTGCTTACACGATAATTGTGTACTTTCAGATTCTCTATCCGGCTATTGAAGTTTCCGGCTTTCTCGAGCGGGAAAACCAATGTGCGTATATAACTCATAGAATCTTTTCCTGCATTGAAATAACATTTCTGTATGTTCATTTCTTCAACAACCTTTCCGTTTACTCTGAGTGTGGTACTACGATGATCGCCTTCAATCTGAATGGTCGCTTTCTCTCCCGGATTCACTTTATATGGGAACGTATTCAAATAACCATCGCGTGCAAAACCCATCATCCCTCGAATTGGATCTGCTAGATAGAATACGGCATTGGGTGAACGGAACAATTCTGTTCCGCTTTTCTCTGGTGCTCCGGTAATGTCGAAGCTGACTGTATAATTATAGCCGATTTCCGGGTAAGTGGAAGTGCTGCCGGGAGCAACGGTAGAACGCTCATATACCAATGCCGGACTCTTGCCGATTCTTCCCAATTGATTGACTCCGGGGGCTTCACTGATAGCACTACGCTTTTCATTATACACTTCGAATGGCAGACTGGTTTCTTTCCCTGTCCATGTCTTTACTGCTAGAGTTTGTAACGCAGGGAATACACGGTGATGAATGTCTTTCACGGAAATTCCATTACCTGCATGGTCGTTCCAGATGGCAAACATGCCACCGAGAATAGCAGGGTGCTTTTCTTCGAATACGGCTTTCCCGATATGTGCTGGTGTCCATTCTTTATATAAAAATACCTCGTTAAGATAATCCTGATAGTAACCGGCTAATGGAACAATG
>NZ_JBCOCI010000499.1:0-1112 GCF_040929485.1 Phocaeicola sp. RTP21198st1_B8_RTP21198_201120
GCGTATCCTCTTCAACGGACTATCAATATTGGAGTGCAGCTAAAATTCTAAGTTCTATATAACCAAAATATAAAATATGAAAACCATTAAGATCATATCACGATTCATACTAAGTGTGACTGCCGCATGTTGCATGGCTTCTTGCAACTATCTGGACGTTGTCCCGGATGAAACAGCCGACTTGCCCGACGCAATGAAAGACAGAGCTTCCACATTGGGTTTCCTTCATTCATGTTATACTTATTTCGAGTGGTTTTACACAGTTGAAAACTCATTCATCAACTCGACCGATGAATATGCCCGCCCCTTACTATGGGCTGACGACGGACAGAAAGCGGCATGGAACCAGCTTTCTCCTTCCAGTCAAACCGCCCCGTGGAATAGTTGTTACGATGGAATAGGACGATGCCATCTATTCATGGATCAGCTTGACAAGAGCAATCCGACGGGAGTAACCGAGAGCGATAAAAGACGCTGGAAAGCCGAAGCTTTGTTCTGTCGGGCACTCTATCATTTTATGTTACTAGAGTCATACGGACCTATACCATTAGTGACTGAACATTACAATCAAAACCTTGACAAAAAGGATTTTCCGGGCAGATCGCATTTCGATGTATGTGTAGACTCCATAGCTGAATGGTTTGACCGGGCTGCCTTCGAATTGCCGCCAACAGTACAGAACAGCGAACTGGGACGTGCTACTTCAACAGCTTGCAAAGCCTTAAAAGCGCGATTGTTGGTTTATGCCGCCTCCCCCCTGTGGAATGGCTCATTCCCTTATTCAAACTGGAAGAACACTAACTTTGAAACTCCGGGATATGGAAAGGAGTTAGTCAGCAGAACATACGATGAAAACAAATGGGAACGCGCCCTGACAGCTTGCAACGAGGCTCTTGATTGGGCACTGACTCAAGGTAACCGCAAACTGTTCGACCTTGCCACTTCCACCAGTATCAGAATAAACCAAGGAGTTCCATTGCCTAATATAGAGGGGGTTGATGACCAGTTTAAAGAGTCGGTAATGCTCATGCGTTACCTCAATACGACACGTGAGACTGATGGCAATAAAGAAGTAATCTTTGCCATCGGAAGCGGTGACAACTATGGCATCT
>NZ_JBCOCI010000500.1:0-1111 GCF_040929485.1 Phocaeicola sp. RTP21198st1_B8_RTP21198_201120
GTTTGCATCAAAAGCATTATGTCCGCCCGGACGACCTACGATACTGGTAATAATTCCTTTGCGGTCAATATCCTCTTTTGAATACATGAAATCGACAAAAGCATTCCATTTTCCAAGATTCAACTCGTTACCTAAAGCATAATAATACATATTGTGACTTTTTGCCTCGTTCATGACCGAAGCCGACCAACGGGTTTTAAATACATTATTGAAATTACCGTTCCAGTTCAATGTATAAACCAGTGGCATTTTGCCCGATTTCAGATCGGGGAGATTGCCTTCGGCATCCTCTGTGATTCCGTAAGTATTATCGAAAGAACTGTTACGGCTGTTCAATATTTGCAGGTTAAGTTGCTGTTCGGGAGTAATGTTATAACCCACATTCAATCCGGTCATGAAATTACTCATGTAATCAATCATATCACTGTATTGATAGATGTCGATCGGATTCAGGTCGAACTCGATACCACCGTATGCGGCACATTGCTTTCCTGCAAAAAGACTAAACTGGTCATTCAGCTTGATGACGATAGCGGTAAGACAGCCAGTTGTTGATATTTCCTTTGGCTTCGATACGAAGTTGGTGCATATTAAAGTCACCCTCCTGAAAACCATTCTGGAAATGAGCGTCAAAGCTCCCTTGCATATTCAGATAAAGATTGAATTTATCTGTTTTCTTTTTCACGTCTGTCAGCTCTTCAAACAGGGGAGTGTTCGGATTGAATTTCTCCTTTTTCTCTGCTTTTTGAGCATATACTCCCTGTATGCTGCCCGCGAGGAGCAGCATGAATATCCATTTTTTCATAAGTAAGTCAGGTTTTTAGTATTCGTTGAAATATTGCTGAATCTGTTTCCAGTCTGTAGTTTTTGTTAGTGCAAGCATTAACAAAACACGAGATTTCTGCGGGTTCAGTTCCTGCGAAGCCACAAACTGATATTTGGCGTCGTCCACCTCTGCATCCAGTGTGGTAGGTCCGGTCGGGACACGGGAAGAACGAACGACAAGAATACCTTTTTGGCGGGCATCCGTCAGTACCGGGAAGATGTTCTGGTGAATATTTCCGTTTCCTACTCCTGCGTGGATGATGCCTTTGTATCCGTTGCTAAGCAT
>NZ_JBCOCI010000501.1:0-1109 GCF_040929485.1 Phocaeicola sp. RTP21198st1_B8_RTP21198_201120
ATAAATATCATCTTAAGTTGGTGGAAGATAATGCTCAAGCTCATGGTTGTATATATCAGAGTAGAAAGACAGGTTCATTAGGAGATGCTGCTGGGCATAGTTTTTATCCAGGTAAGAATTTGGGGGCATTAGGAGATGCTGGTGCAGTAACAACTAACGACGAGGAATTAGCAAAGGTGATTCGTGCGATTGCTAACTATGGTTCACATAAAAAATATGTATTCAAATATTGTGGACGCAATAGTCGATTGGATGAGATACAAGCAGCTGTGCTAAATGTGAAATTAAAGCATTTGGATGAAGATTTAGCTATTCGTAAGGAATTTGCAAGATATTATATTGATCATATAACTAATCCAGCAATTATTACTCCAATAATAAAAGACTGGGATACTCATGCATTCCATATTTTTACTATTCGTGTAAAAAAACGTAATGAATTGCAGAAGTATTTAGCTGACAATGGTGTACAGACTATTATTCATTATCCTATACCTCCTCATAAACAAGAGTGCTTTAAGGAGTGGAACAAACTTTCGTACCCTATTACGGAACAAATCCATAATGAAGAACTTAGTTTGCCATTAAGCCCAATAATGATGAATATGGAGATAAAAACTATTGTTGATTTACTGAACAAGTGGGAATGATATATAAGTTTGCCTCTTTTGCTAAACGTACAGCGAAAGAGGATATAGTAAAAGTGTTTTCATTTAATGCTATATCTACCTTAGTGCGTATGCTTACAGGATTAATAAGCGTAAAAGTTGTGGCTTCTATTATAGGTCCATGTGGGATTGCCCTATTAGGTCAATTGAATGATTTTTCAACTATCTTATTGGGAGTAGCTAATGGCGGAATTAATAGTGGAATAACGAAATATGTAGCAGAATATAAAGAAGATGAATCTGCAATAAAAAAAATTCTATCCAATGCTTTACAGATAACTTTATTTTTCACTTTTATAGTGAGTTTAGGGTTAATAATTTTACATAATCAACTCAGTCGTTTGGTAATGCTTTCTGATGAATATGGATATGTATTCTTAATTTTTGGTTTTACAATATTTCTATACACTCTGAATACTCTATTAATTTCTATCCTAAATG
>NZ_JBCOCI010000502.1:0-1108 GCF_040929485.1 Phocaeicola sp. RTP21198st1_B8_RTP21198_201120
CTTTGATCCCCGCACGAAGAAGTTTAAAAACCATCTGTTGAGAAGCAGTAACCCTAATATCGGTTATCACAATATCCATGCACTGTTGTACAATGAAGGAAAATTGTGGATTGGCAGTTTCTCCCGTGGATTATATATCCTGGATATTCAAACGGGAAAAATGAAAAACTATCGCCATAACCGCGCAAACCCACATTCAATTCCTAACGACCATATCTACTCCATCTATCAAACGAAGGATGGCAGCATTTATCTGGGAACGCTTTCCGGATTCTGCCAGTTTCCGGACATTGGAACCTTTAAGCCATATCTTTATCTACGACATGGTTGAAGACCCATACGGAGACTTGTGGCTGGCAAGCAAAAGGGATGGTATCTGGCGTTACAACCGCCAAACCGGCAAACTGCACAACTATCGCAACGACCCGGCAAATCCTGATTCTCCTTGCAGCAACTGGGTAATCCGTGTGTATATCGATCATAAACAACATCTATGGTTCTGCACCGAAGGTGGTGGCATCTGCCGTTATCACTATCAGGAGGACCGTTTTGAGAACTTCTCCACCAAAGAGAATCTGCCGAACAATATCATCTATGGCATACTGGACGATCAATCGGGTAACTATTGGCTTTCTTCCAACAGAGGACTGATCCGGTATGAGCCGCAAAACAAACGGGCACAACTCTATACCATCGAGGATGGATTGCAAAGCAACCAGTTCAATTTCCGTTCTTCCCTGCAAGCCAGTGACGGGAAATTCTATTTCGGTGGGGTGAACGGGTTCAATTGTTTCTATCCGTTCAAATTATCTATTAATAAGGTAAGACCTACAGCGTCTATCTCGGCGGTATATATGCATAGCCCCGACGACAAAGTAAGCCTTAGCAAGCGTATACCTGCTCTTAGCGGACAGGTAACTGTTCCTTATCAGGTGGTGTCGTTCGACATCACGTTCGAAAGTCTTAGTTATGTGGCTCCCAGCAAGAATTTATATGCCTACAAACTGGACGGTATTCACAAAGAATGGATATACACGGATAAACATAACGTATCTTTTCTCAACCTGCCTCCGGGTGAATATACTTTCCGTGTGAAAGCCAGTAACCG
>NZ_JBCOCI010000503.1:0-1022 GCF_040929485.1 Phocaeicola sp. RTP21198st1_B8_RTP21198_201120
CACCGAGATCATTGTCGGGCATGTGGGCTGAATAGCCATTTATGGAGTAACTCGCTGTAAGTCCCCAGCAATCAGGTCCATATCCTTTGTAGCCTTTCGGATTAGTGACACAATATTGATAATCACTCATCGCATGATTGCGTACCACATTCCAGTAGTTGGCATATTGATCGGTCAAGTTACGCGGGTCGAGACCGATATAAGAGTAGTGTGCCCAGAATAAGGGACCGCCTTTCTCTTCTGCGCCATTATGCTTCAGTTCGAGCGGGTAACCGTAAGGTTTGGAAGCGCTTTTGATGCCACCACTACGCGCCCACCCTTCATGGTAACAGGCTGCCGGAACGGAATGTGTAGGGGATGAAGCTGCAAGGATATAGGTAATCAGACATTCATTATAGCCCTCGAGCGGGAAGTTCATTTCCCAGCCATAGTTAGGAGACCAATGCCAGTATAATACATTCTGATCGCCGTTGCGATACCAGTCGAATTCCATCCCGTGCCACAGTTCGTCTATTTTAGCAGCCAGTGCTTTTTCTTTCTCGTTGCCATCCTTTACGTATTGCCGTACACACAGCAGGCTTTGCATAAGGAAGCTACTTTCTACCAGGTCGCCACCGTCATCTTTTGTTCCGAACGGTTTCACTTTGCCCGTAGGACCATGGAGCCAATGCGGCCATACTCCATGAAAACGATCGGCTTTTGCCAAATAATCTACAATCTTTGTCAACCGGGCTACACCTTCTTCCCGGTTGATAAAGTTTCGTTCGATAGCCACCAACAAGCCGGCAATTCCAAATCCGCTACCTCCAATCGTAATTACATCCTGGTCCTGCTGTGGATAAACATTATCAAGATGTATACGTTCGCAGGCCAGTCCGGAAGTCTTTTCCGCACCTTCCCACATATAGTTGAAATGCGTCTTTTGAATATAGTCGAGTAGTTCATCGTCGTTCGCAAATGCCTCGGGGCGATCAGGCTCCGCATCGGTCACTGTCTTGTTCTTTTGTGTACATGCGCATACC
>NZ_JBCOCI010000504.1:0-1104 GCF_040929485.1 Phocaeicola sp. RTP21198st1_B8_RTP21198_201120
AGCAATAGCAGCCGTAGGTTTTCCATTCAATCGCGACACTACACTGTATGAAGCAGACCCCAAATCAATGCGTGCAATATCTTTCAGACGAAGCATCGCCCCGTCCTGCTCACGGCGGATAATAATATTCCCGAACTGTTCCGGAGATTTCAATCGTCCCTGAACATTCAACGTATACTGAAAAGCATTATTATTATCCTGTCCGATAGGCTGACCGATATATCCGGCAGATACTTCCACATTCTGCGACTGGATGGATTGATAGACTTGCTGCGGTGAAATATTCCGTATACGCATAGCCTCCGGATCGAGCCAGATGCGCATCGAATAATCCCCTGCTCCCATCACATTCACAGCACCCACTCCGGGCACACGTGTCAACTGGTCCACTAAATTCAATTTGGCATAATTAGTCAGATACAGGCTGTTGTACACAGAGTCCTGCGAAGTCATTGTCAAAAACATCACAATGTTTGAAGATTGTTTCTGCACAGTGACCCCTTGCACCACCACCGGTTCCGGCAGCGATGATTGTGCGATACTTACCCTGTTTTGTACCTGCACAGTTGCCATATCGATGTCCGTACCAACAGCGAATGTAATAGTCAGAGAATATGCTCCCGAAGATGAAGAATTGGAAGACATATAAAGCATGCCGTCTACACCATTCACCTGCTGTTCGATAGGAATACCCACTGTTTGAGCAACAGTTTCAGCATTTGCCCCGGGATAAACCGCAGAGACCTGCACCGTTGGCGGTGTGATCTCCGGAAATTGCGCCACAGGCAATATATTGAGTGTGACCAGACCGGCTACTACAATAAGCAGGGCAAGGACAGTAGCAAATATCGGTCGGTTGATAAAAAACTTAGAAAACATAATGTATAGGTTTAAAAGCAGTCTCTCCACAACCTTCTCCCAAGGAGAGGGAGCAGAAAGTTACTTTTGTTAATTAATCGGTTTTAAGTACATCACCTTTATTGATTTCGTTTGTTAATCAATCAGTTATCCAAAAGACCTTATTTCCCTCTTTTGGGAAGGGAATCAGGAAGCGGCTTTACTTTCATTCCGTCTCTGACTTTCATCAAAGCCTCTGTGACATAC
>NZ_JBCOCI010000505.1:0-1104 GCF_040929485.1 Phocaeicola sp. RTP21198st1_B8_RTP21198_201120
GGCTATCACTTTCCCCTATTATTTCAAACAGATAGACACCTTCTATGATGTAGTACTAAAAGGAACTCACCACAACAATATTGTCGATATTTTCTGCCTGGACAGCACCGAACTACACAAAGCACAACAAAAACTAAGTGCTACCAACAATAAACTGGCAATGGCACTGGACGTAGCCAATATCGTGCCCTGGAAATGGGATTTGCGAAGCAAAACCATACTTTGCGACATCAATAGGCCTATTGAGCTTAGCACAAACGATAAAGACGTGAATGAAGAACAATTGGCAGTGCCCGATTCCCAATATTTCTCAAAGATATTCAAAGAAGACCGTAAACGGGTAGAAAAAGCCTATGATGACCTGATAGAAGGGCGATCGGATAAAGTCAGGGAAGAATACCGGGTTATCAATGTACAGAATAACATTCACAGAATCGAATGGGTGCAAGCCGCTCACCCTGGTCGGTTCTTCACTAGTCATCACCACACGGAAAAAGATGGAAATGGAATTGACCACAGCCAGAGACCGGGCAGAAGAATCCAATCGTCTGAAGTCTGCCTTCCTCGCCAATATGAGCCATGAAATCCGTACTCCCCTCAACGCTATTGTCGGTTTCTCCGGCATATTGGCTTCAACAGACGAGGAAGAGGAAAAGCAGGAATATGTGAGCATCATTGAAAACAATAATACCTTGTTATTGCAATTAATCAGTGACATTCTTGATTTATCAAAGATTGAAGCCGGAACATTGGAATTTCAATATTCCAACATAGACTTGAACAAAATGCTGAACGAGTTAACGAGCTCAACATTCTGGTTCACGCTGCCATATAAAGCCGCAATAGCCGTAGAAGAAAGCATAAAAAAAGAGGAAATTCAGCCGATAAGTATAGAAAAAAACAAGTTTACCATTCTGATTGCCGAGGATAATGAAAGTAACTACAAACTGTTCGCATCCATACTAAAGGGAGAGTATCAATTAATTCATGCCTGGGATGGACAAGAGGCGGTGGAAATGTTCAAGCAATATAATCCGCAGATTATATTGATGGACATCAATATGCCGGTCATGGACGGTTACGAGGCAACTAAAGAAATACGCA
>NZ_JBCOCI010000506.1:0-1103 GCF_040929485.1 Phocaeicola sp. RTP21198st1_B8_RTP21198_201120
CAGTGTCTCATTTCAAAGGTTTAATCTATTTCTTCTAGAAACTTCTCAATTTTCTTCACCGCATGATGATAAGATGCTTTCAGTGCACCGACCGACGTGCCGAAGATCTCCGACATCTCTTCGTACTTCATTTCCTGGTAGTGTTTCAGGTTGAACACCATACGCTGCTTTTCGGGCAAAGTCTGCAGGGCTTTTTGCAAGCACATCTGTATCTTGTCGCCCGAAAAGTAGGCGTCACTTTCCAGCTTTTGCACAACTACTGCTTCGGGATCGTCAATATCCACGGTAGTCATGGCACGCTGCTTATTCAGAAAGGTAAGACACTCATTCAGCGCGATGCGATAGAGCCAGGTCGACAGCTTCGCCTCGGCACGGAAATAATCGATATTCGTCCATGCCTTGATGAAAGTGTTTTGCAGGAGATCGTTCGCATCCTCATGCGACAGTACCATCCGGCGGATTTGCCAATACAATTGCTCGCTATACTGCCCCACAATCATTTCAAATCCTTTCCGCTGTGTACTCTCCTCCTGAAGGAGTTTCAGAACTTCGCGTTCGTTATAAGGAATCATAATCTCTCGTATCTGTATGTTTATTTATGGTTTCAAATTCAGGTTATTCATCGCCTCTAGTAAGGACGGATCATATTTATAAATGTCCTCACAATACCTCAAATTATTATCGGCAGACAGATAAACCGTCTGATAATCTATAAATAAAGGTATATATTGTTCCAAACTATAATGTTTCAATTCACGATAAGCCGCACTGATGGGCAGCTTCTTTCCCTCTTCACTCACCGGCTTGATATCCATTGCAATACGAATACGGTCTTCCAACAATTCATCCGGCTCTTTCAACAGGAAGAACGCGAAGTCGAGTGCTTTTTGAAGACGGACGCAACCGTGGCTCACCGCACGATTATTCCGTGTAAAAGCCCACCGTGACGGAGTGTCATGCAGATATACGGAATGAGGATTGGGAAAACGGAAGATGATACGTCCCAAGGAATTCCCTGTTTTGTTGTCCTGCTTCACCGTATAAGGTACGCCACTTCCTGCATACTTCGCCCATTTAATACTGTGGGGATCTACCTGGAGTCC
>NZ_JBCOCI010000507.1:0-356 GCF_040929485.1 Phocaeicola sp. RTP21198st1_B8_RTP21198_201120
TTTGTTTCCTTTGAAAAATAAGTTTTTTTAGTGGAGAAAAGTCGTTACTTCAACTTCAAGATCCGTTGATTACTGCTTCCCCTGAACTCCAGATACGGAGAGAAAAGAGCCTGCTCGAAGCGTCCGTCCACCAACACATCTATATAATCAAGGGCAGCACTCAAGCGGGGCTGTGCCTTGATTTCTTCGTAGCTATATCCTGTATAGCACCACACATTCATCCCCGTCTCCTCTTTCACCCGTTTCAGTAAAAGCAGAAACTCCTCCGGATGGAAGAACGGATCACCACCGGAAAAAGTAACACCGTCCAGCAAAGGATTTGCCTTGATTTCACGGATGATGGACTGTATTTTTTC
>NZ_JBCOCI010000507.1:366-1099 GCF_040929485.1 Phocaeicola sp. RTP21198st1_B8_RTP21198_201120
CTCGGATTCCAGCTCTCCGTGTTGTGGCAACCAGGACAGTGATGGGAACATCCGGCAAGAGAAATAGAGTACCGGATGCCTTCACCATCGACAATCGTTTCAGGATAAGTTCCTAATAAATTCACTTCTACAGGTGTTTTACGCGGTCTTGTTCTTCTGCCCGTTTAGCAGAGTTCCAGGAACTCAAATCGCCTGTCAGGTAACCGGTTATACGGCGCATACGAAGGATGCTTTCACTCTGGCACACCGGACATTTATCGAAGATAACCCCTTTGTAACCACAGTTATGACAAGTATCTACCGGGTGATTGATAGAGCCGTAGCCAATCCCCTCGTCGTGCATCACTTTCACAATCTTGGCGATGGCACGTACATTCTTCTGTGCTTCACCGTCCAGTTCTACATACGTGATATGTCCGCCGCGCGTAATGGCGTGGAACGGAGCTTCACGCTTGATTTTCTCAACGATGCTGATCGGTTCTTTCACGTCTACGTGAAAAGAGTTGACATAATAGTCGCGGTCTGTCACTCCGGGGATTTTTCCATATTTCCGACGATCCATTTTAGTGAAACGTCCCGAAAGTCCTTCGGCAGGAGTAGCCAGAACGGAGTAGTTCAGGTTATATTTCTCTTTATATTCGTTTACCACTTTATTCATTTCCATCACCGCTTCATACAGCGTGTCCCATGCTTTCTGGTTGTGGCCGTGACCTTGTCCGTAGAGAGCCACCAT
>NZ_JBCOCI010000508.1:0-766 GCF_040929485.1 Phocaeicola sp. RTP21198st1_B8_RTP21198_201120
CCACAGGACTACCAT
This sequence comes from Phocaeicola sp. RTP21198st1_B8_RTP21198_201120, assembly GCF_040929485.1. NCBI lineage: Bacteria > Pseudomonadati > Bacteroidota > Bacteroidia > Bacteroidales > Bacteroidaceae > Phocaeicola > Phocaeicola sp. RTP21198st1_B8_RTP21198_201120. Next base: position 16 of record NZ_JBCOCI010000508.1, read on the forward strand.
ACCCTCAGAGGAAATATGAAAGCCCTGCGTCTGATGGCGGGACTCAGCCAGGACCTTGTCTACCACATGGGGAGGCACTCTTTCGCCTCGCTGGTCACGCTCGAGGAGGGAGTACCGATCGAGACCATCAGCAAAATGCTGGGACATAGCAATGTCCGGACCACACAAATTTACGCCCGTGTCAGCCCGAAGCGGCTGTTCGAGGACATGGACAGGTTCATCGAGGCAACCCGTGATTTGAAACTCATTCTTTAACCCTAAAAAATATCATTACCATGCGCAGTACATTCAAGCTCTTATTCTACATCAACCGTAACAAAGTGAAATCGGACGGCACGACCGCCGTCCTCTGCCGGATCAGCATTGACGGCAAGAAGTCAGCCGTTGCCACCGGCATCTATTGCAGGCCGGAGGACTGGGACAGCAAGAAGTGTGAGATCAGAACAGTCAGGGAAAACAACCGCCTCGCCGGTTTCCGTGACCAGCTGGAAAAGGCATACGATAATCTGCTGAAGCATCAGGGAGTGGTCACGGCCGAACTGCTCAAGGCCACCGTGTCAGGTGCCAATTCCGTGCCGGAATACCTCCTGCAGGCCGGAGAGGTGGAACGCGAACGTTTGAGAATCCGCTCGGCAGAAATCAACTCCACCTCGACCTACCGCCAGTCGAAGACCACGCAGCTCAATCTCAGACAGTTCATCGAATCCCGCGGAATGAAGGACATCGCCTTTTCGGACATCACCGAGGAGTT
>NZ_JBCOCI010000508.1:785-1098 GCF_040929485.1 Phocaeicola sp. RTP21198st1_B8_RTP21198_201120
GGACACGTGAACCACTGTCTGTGCTGGCTCAACCGGCTCATCTACATCGCCGTGGACCGGGAGGTATTGAGAGCCAACCCGATAGAGGATGTGGCATATGAAAAGAAAGAACCGTTAAAGCTAAGGCACATCAGCCGGGGTGAGTTGAAGCGGATGATGGAAACCCCGCTGCCCGACCCGATGATGGAGCTTGCACGCAGGACGTTCATCTTCTCCTCGCTGACCGGTCTGGCCTATGCGGACACGAGAGCACTCCATCCCCGGCACATCGGAAAGACCTCGGAAGGAAGAAAATATATCCGCGTCTGCCGGG
>NZ_JBCOCI010000509.1:0-1097 GCF_040929485.1 Phocaeicola sp. RTP21198st1_B8_RTP21198_201120
CTGTTGAGATGGCGGGATTCCCGCATCATGCTCTCGACACTTATCTTCCGAAATTGGTTCGTGCCGGAAAGCGTGTCGCTATCTGTGACCAGTTGGAAGATCCGAAAATGACGAAAAAGTTGGTGAAACGTGGCATTACCGAACTGGTGACTCCCGGTGTTTCTATCAATGATAATGTCCTGAATTATAAAGAAAATAACTTCCTTGCTGCCGTTCATTTCGGGAAAGCTTCCTGTGGGGTTGCCTTTCTTGATATTTCTACCGGTGAATTCCTAACTGCAGAAGGACCTTTTGATTATATTGATAAACTGTTGAACAACTTTGCCCCGAAGGAAATTCTTTTTGAACGTGGCAAACGTTTGATGTTTGAAGGTAATTTCGGCAGTAAGTTTTTCATGTTCGAGCTGGATGATTGGGTGTTTACAGAAACGACGGCTCGTGAGAAATTGCTGAAACACTTTGAAACGAAGAATCTGAAAGGTTTCGGAGTGGAGCATTTGAAGAACGGTATCATTGCTTCCGGTGCTATTCTGCAGTATCTGACAATGACGCAGCATACGCAAATTGGTCACATCACTTCATTGGCTCGTATTGAAGAAGATAAATACGTCCGTCTGGATAAGTTCACTGTGCGCAGTCTTGAGCTGATTGGTAATATGAATGATGGCGGGAGCAGTCTGCTCAATGTGATTGACAGAACGATCAGCCCGATGGGAGCGCGTCTGTTGAAACGCTGGATGGTTTTTCCCTTAAAGGATGAGAAACCGATCAATGAACGCTTGAATGTAGTGGAATATTTCTTCCGTCAGCCAGATTTTAAGGAACTGATTGAAGAACAGTTGCATTTAATAGGGGATTTGGAACGTATTATTTCCAAAGTGGCTGTAGGACGTGTGTCGCCCCGTGAAGTCGTTCAGTTGAAGGTAGCTTTACAAGCTATTGAGCCGATAAAACAGGCATGTATGGAAGCTGATAATGCGAGTTTGAATCGTATTGGCGAACAGCTGAATCTTTGTATTTCTATTCGTGACCGGATTGCCAAAGAGATTAAAAATGATCCTCCTTTACTGATAAATAAAGGCGGAGTGATTCAAGAT
>NZ_JBCOCI010000510.1:0-1094 GCF_040929485.1 Phocaeicola sp. RTP21198st1_B8_RTP21198_201120
ATGCGGTAGTGGCAGAAGGGTTCGAAGCCGGAGGGCATAATGGACGCGAAGAAACAACGACTTTCTGTTTGATTCCCGCTGTACGTGAGGCTACAACATTACCTTTGATAGCCGCAGGAGGTGTCGGTACAGGAGAAGGAATACTGGCTGCTATGGTGTTGGGAGCCGAAGGTGTACAGATAGGAACCCGTTTTGCTCTTACTGAAGAGAGTTCAGCGAGTCCGGTATTTAAAGATTATTGCTTGAGTCTCGGTGAAGGGGATACTAAGTTGTTGTTGAAAAAGCTGGCTCCGACACGTTTGGTAAAGAATGCTTTCCGCGAAGCGGTGGAGAAGGCTGAAGATAGTGGTGCTAGTGCAGAAGATTTGAGAACTTTATTAGGACGGGGGCGTGCTAAAAAAGGAATCTTCGAAGGTGATCTGGAAGAAGGGGAATTGGAGATCGGACAAGTTTCGGCAATCATATCCCGTCGGCAGTCTGTGGCAGAAGTAATGGACGAATTGGTAGCGGCTTATCAACGGGCAGCAAAGAAAGATTATTTATTTTAAAGATATAGCTCACCACAGAGTAATACAAAGTCTTGCAGAGTTTTTTTAAAAGATCATCAATCGAAGGCGTAAGACATTGAGATGGCCTTATTTTGAAAAAGAAAAAACTCTGTAAGACTTTGTGTTACTGTATGGTGAAAATGCATAGTTATAGGCTGATAGGATCGTACTTTAAACCAAATACGTCGGCTACGGCCTTATAAACGATTTTTCCTTCTACGATATTTAATCCGAGTGCTAATGCTGGATTCTCTTTGCAGGCTTTTTTCCATCCCTTATTTGCTAAAGCGATCACATAGGGGAGGGTAGCATTGGTCAGTGCAAGGGTGGAAGTGTAAGGTACAGCTCCCGGAATATTAGCTACTGCATAATGCACGATTCCATCTACAATATAGGTCGGTGCACTGTGAGTGGTCGGGTGAGAGGTCTCGAAACATCCTCCCTGATCGATTGCTACATCTACTAATACTGTGCCGGGCTGCATTATTGAAAGCATTTCTTTGGTAATCAAATGTGGTGCTTTATCACCGGGAATCAGTACAGAGC
>NZ_JBCOCI010000511.1:0-813 GCF_040929485.1 Phocaeicola sp. RTP21198st1_B8_RTP21198_201120
GACATCGGATATAGCTTGCTATAGAATGATTTGTAATCTTCATCCGAAAGTTCGCTAGGTTTGCGTGTCCACAAAGGAGTGGTGTCATTGATTATATTATCTTCAGCCGTTTCTACCTGTTTGCCGTCTTTCCATTCTTTCTTTTTTCCAAATGCAATAGGAACAGGAAGGAAGCTGCAATATTTCTTCAGAAGTTCGGAGATACGTGCTTCTTCGAGGAATTCTTTGCAGTCGTCATCAATGTATAAGATGATATCTGATCCACGGTCGGCTTTTTCTATTTCTTCAATAGTGAATTCAGGGCTGCCATCACAAGTCCATTTTACGGCTTTTGCATCGTCTCTGTATGATTTAGTGATAATCTCCACTTTCTTTGCAACCATAAAGGCAGAGTAGAAGCCAAGTCCGAAATGTCCGATAATGGCATTTGCATCGTTCTTATACTTCTCCAGGAAGTCATTAGCTCCAGAGAAAGCTATTTGATTGATGTACTTCTCTATTTCTTCTGCAGTCAAACCGATACCACGGTCAGAAATGGTAATAGTATCTTTGCCTAATTCAACGTGAACAGTTAAGTCACCCAGTTCACCTTTGAATTCGCCAATAGAAGCAAGCGTATTCAGCTTCTGAGTGGCATCTACCGCATTGGATACTAACTCGCGCAGAAAAATCTCATGGTCACTGTACAAAAACTTTTTAATGATAGGGAAAATGTTTTCTGTTGTAACCCCAATATTACCTTTTTGCATAATACGTATATTTTTTTAGTTTATCTATTGATTAATTTTAATTGATATTTGTCCATACAGAGAC
>NZ_JBCOCI010000511.1:823-1092 GCF_040929485.1 Phocaeicola sp. RTP21198st1_B8_RTP21198_201120
TTTTAAAGACGAGGAAATGATGAGCTCGGATAAACCATCCTCCAGATAGGTTTGAATTGCGCGCTTCAAAGGACGGGCGCCATATTGTATGTCATATCCCTTGCTAGCGATGAATTCTTTCGCCTTATCTTCAATAACAAGCTTGTAACCAATAGATTCTATTCTATCGTACAATCCTTTTAGCTCTATGTCTATAATCTTTGTTATCGCTTCCAGAGAAAGTTGATCAAACGTGATAATCTCATCTACACGATTGATGAATTCAGGCG
>NZ_JBCOCI010000512.1:0-240 GCF_040929485.1 Phocaeicola sp. RTP21198st1_B8_RTP21198_201120
CTCCTGTATATTATAAAGAGGGAGAGGGTTCGTTAGCAATATCTTTACAAAGTAAATCGCTGGATATTCCGGAATTGCTTCACGTAGGAGGTGAAGGGTTGTTCGTTAATAAAGCAACAGGCATTACTTGTGATAAATTACAGACTATAGATGGTACGCTACAGATAAAAAGTGCGACTTCTCTTTCTAAGGAAACACTTTCCATGGAGAAGTTGGAGACCTTGCATGGGGTTGTTTTTG
>NZ_JBCOCI010000512.1:250-1092 GCF_040929485.1 Phocaeicola sp. RTP21198st1_B8_RTP21198_201120
AGTTTATAGAAAACGGAATGATTACGGGGGAAAGTTGGAGCGTGACGAAATGTGGGTATAACCCAACCTTCCAAAATATGAAGGACAAACAATATACGCAGCAGGATTAAACCTTATACCTTAACCAGAGTACCCGTAATGATTCGGGTACTCTTTTTTATCCGAATGACAATGAGCAGAACAATACAACGGATTTGCCTTTTTCTTTTCTGCCTGCCAGTTTTCGGCAGTTGCATGAAATGGGATTACGGAGAGATGGAAGATTTCTCTGTATCGGCCTCTGGTCTTTTCATTACCAACGAGGGGAATTTCCAGTACAGCAATGCCACGCTTTCCTACTACGATCCCGCCACGTGCGAAGTGGAGAATGAAGTGTTTTACCGTGCCAACGGGTTCAAGTTGGGCGATGTGGCCCAGTCTATGGTTATCCGGGACGGTATAGGCTGGATCGTGGTGAACAACTCGCATGTGATTTTCGCCATCGACATCAATACTTTCAAGGAAGTGGGCCGTATCACAGGTTTCACCTCACCCCGGTATATCCATTTTCTGTCGGATGAGAAAGCCTATGTGACGCAGATATGGGACTACCGTATCTTCATCATCAACCCCAAGACATACGAGATTACCGGCTATATCGAATGTCCAGACATGGACATGGAATCGGGTTCCACCGAACAAATGGTACAATACGGCAAGTACGTCTATGTGAACTGCTGGTCGTACCAGAACCGCATCCTGAAAATCGACACGGAGACGGACAAGGTCGTGGACGAACTGACCATCGGCATACAACCTACTTCGCTGGTCATGGACAAATACAACAAGATGTGGACCATCAC
>NZ_JBCOCI010000513.1:0-1092 GCF_040929485.1 Phocaeicola sp. RTP21198st1_B8_RTP21198_201120
GTATAAAGATTTTCATCTGCATAAAATTCAAAATATGCCTTTGCTATGTCCGTAGCCGATGCATTATTGGCAAACATAGCCGGAACTACTTTCTGATATGGAGCACCCGGTGCGGGTATCTCTGTCGGAGAGCCTATTATGTAATCCGCATGTTCCTTCAATTCATTGACCACCTCAACAGATTGCATAAAGCATGCATCGAAAAGAAGAAAACTCAAATGAGGCGCATTACACCATCCTGTCCCCACCAACGGGTTTTATTCTGCGATTTTGCCAACCATCCTTCTCCATGAGACCACAAAACCAACCCATAACTCTGTGCCGGATATTCAGAAAATGCCGTGTTGATAACCTCCTTCATCTTAGAGACATCTACAGAGTTTCGTCCTTCATACGTAGCGATTACCTCCTGTACGACATTCTTCTTTTTATCCTTCTTCAATCGAATTAGTTTAGGACTTGATCCGGTATCAATGTATACGAGTAGGTTATAAGAGTTATCATCTACAGACTGCATTCCCTCTGTCATTTCCGCCAAATCCTCTGTAGCAAAGCTGCGAAGAGAATTGTCACCTGCTATATAAACAAGAACTGTACGCATCTGGACTCCTCTTTCATCATCGTCATTATGACAAGCGATTACCAGCATAGCCAAACACACAAACAAGGAGAATATTTTTATCTTTTTCATTAGATTTCAAGTATTCTGCCGGTTTCGTAAAGTGGAATTTATCAGAATCAATCCGCGACACCGTCATTCTATTATTTTTCTTGTATTTATTCAGAATCTTCGTTGCTTCTTTTTCTAATTTCTTCTTGTTTTCCGAGAAGTAAATCATACATGTACTATTCTGTTGCAACTGGTTATCCTCCAGATAATTCTTCAACTGATAACTATACAACTCACGGTGAGACAAGAAGCCTTCCTTGCTAACCTTCGCACTATCTAATATCTGAATGTCCGTGAAATAGACTACTGTATCCGTAAATGAGGCAGAAATTCCAAAAGCATAAACCGGTTTAGAGTGGTCTTTTTTCAAGGAAAAAGCAGAGCACATGGTAAACACAAGTGCAATTGCAAATAGTATTTTT
>NZ_JBCOCI010000514.1:0-1090 GCF_040929485.1 Phocaeicola sp. RTP21198st1_B8_RTP21198_201120
GATCAGATGCGATTTCCAATGTTCCGAATACTTTCTCACCAGTCGGGACCTTAGCCCAGTCGATTGAGACTTCTATACGATTTTCTGTAGCAGTTTCTCCGGCTTTTTGACTTAGCAGAATCCAGTTATCTGAAACTGATGCTTTCCATTTCAAAGGAGTCGCTCCTTTATTGAAAACGTCTACGTAATATGATTGACGGAAATATGTGTTGAAAGATGGCAATGAATGGAAGCTTTTCTGCCCTTTCAAAATGTCTTCTCCTTCAGCTAATATACCCAAAGAGGCTGTAGGTGCCAAATTAACCTTCCGCAGAGCCGGGAGTTCAAAGTAGGCTGCGGCAAATCCTTGTTTCATGGTCATTACATGATCCCATTTACCTCCAAGTAATGAGTTATATCCTTTTGTAATTACTTCCAGACTGTCATAACAAGCCTTAGTCATTTTCTCCAATTCTGCGGTAGTTGCCCTTTGCTGAATAGAGTACCAACGATTTCTCTGTCCGTTGAGAATCATACGATTCAACAGTTCACATCCTTTGACCGGATAATATAATGATTGATAATAACATGCCTTCTTATCTTCCGGCAGAGCTTTCAGAATTTTCTCTGCCATATTCCCTATCCGTTGATATTCAGCCAGACGAGTATCCACTTCACGATAATTGGCAAGTGAGAAATCAGTATCTGTATTCCGTTCTCTTCCGTGTTTGTCGGTAGCCCACTGGTAACCCCATCCCATAAACTCCGGTTTACGTGCAAAGGCCAGTTTATAGAAAGAGTTTATTACATCCTGATATTCATTGCGATAATCGTTTCCTAACATGCCACACAACCATTCGGTACGATAATTTGCCGCTCTTTCAAAGTTGAATGAATCAATATCAAAAGCCATCGTCAGGAAGTAATCAACAGCAAATTCACATGATTTGATGTCTCCGGCATTGAGCAGCCAGATACGGTCGGCCGTCAAGTCGTATGCTTTACGTAGTTCTTCATACATTAATGTGGGTGAAGTTGTGTTCATCCAAAGATGATCGTGAGGTTTACCCAGATAAGAAGAATGATAATATACTCCCGAACGTCCGGAACG
>NZ_JBCOCI010000515.1:0-1088 GCF_040929485.1 Phocaeicola sp. RTP21198st1_B8_RTP21198_201120
TGCGCTGTCCTTCCATGTGTTCTGTCAGGGTTTTGTATTGGGTGTTGGCTTCTTCCGCTAATAGCAGGTAGCGGTCGGTACGTTCGCGTTGCAGGCGCAGGCGTTGACGGATGATGTAGTATGCTACCCCTATTATTAGAAAAATAATACTTGCTACGGCAATTTCCCAGGTAGTACGGTTCTTCATCCGGTATTCGGCGAATTTGGAGCGTTCCTTGAAATAGTCACGTTCCACCATACCGGCGGAGAATTGCATATTCGAGCGTGTCAGCGAGTCAGTCAGATAGATATAATGATGTATCTTCTCGGTTGCTTTCTCGAAGTTTCTGGCCTGCGCTTCAATCCGATAAGCGGTGTATTGCAGGTCTGCCATGTCACGTATATCGGTGGAATGTGTTTCTGCAAGAGCCAGATAGTAGCGTGCGCTGTCTATACGGTTTTTCAGTAGATTCACATCTACTAATGTATGATATCCGTATAGTGTATCTTGCCGGGCAGAAAGTTCGATACGTTGCAGCAGGTCATGGGGAATTTGTTTCTTGCCTGACACCACATAGAGAGAAGCAAGATTGGTAAGGCGAGCTTTGGCTAACTTATCGTACTTGTGTTCATCGGCCAGATCGAGTGCGGCAGAATAGAGCCGCATGGCTTTCTCCATATCTTTCGAATTGAAAGTTGCGGCTGCCATATCGAGAGTTGCCTTTGTTTCTTCGCGAGTATTATCAGCCTGCCGGAAGTTATTGCGAGCTTCACGAAAATAATGATAAGCCCGGCTATAGTTCATCTGGTCATAATACACTTCACCGATCTGACTGTATAAAAGCCCTGCATAATAAGGCTCATTGGTATCCTTCAGTTTCTCTTCAACTTTCAGGTAAAGGCGTAACGCTCCCGGCTTGTCTCCTGCACGCAGTTTGACTTTTCCCCAATAATAGAGAGTCTTGCATTGGCGGCGTAAATCTTTGGGATGATGTTTGTAATACTCCCAAGCCTGGCGAATCAGCGAATCATTCGTTGCTTTGATATGATTTTTGTCTAAAGCCTCTGAATAAAGCAACGCATACCTGGCCTGTTCAGCCTGGCTGCCT
>NZ_JBCOCI010000516.1:0-1087 GCF_040929485.1 Phocaeicola sp. RTP21198st1_B8_RTP21198_201120
CACGTACAGCATTCCAAAGTTGACCATATTGGTAAGCATTCAACATCTTAGCACGCGAAACCTCATCCACAACGCCAAAAGTTCCACTATATGAGATCTTAGGTGCACCTTGTTTACCTCTCTTAGTAGTAACCAATATAACACCATTGGCAGCACGAGCACCGTATACAGCAGCCGCAGCATCTTTCAAAACCGAAATACTTTCAATTACAGACGGATCCAAATTATTAAATGCAGTTGCTCCTAAGTTTTCTGTAACATCACCAATTTTCACTTCTACAGGATAAATATACCCATCAATAACATATAATGGTTCTGAAGCAGTACCACCAATATCTGATAAAACATCATTTTGACGAATATTAATCCGAGCATTCTCACCAGGTCGCGCATCTCCACCACTAACGCTAAGTCCATTTACCATACCACTCAACGTACTTGCCAAGTTACCGGAAGCAAGATCCTGAATATCATCCATAGGTACAGTAGCAATAGCTCCTGTTAGATGCGCTTTTTTCTGCGTACCATAACCTACAACTACCACTTCATTCAAAGATGCCGAGCTTTCTTCAAGCATGATCTTCAAAGAATGAGTCTCACCCGACACCCAGACTTTCTTTGTGGAAAAACCAATATAGGATGCGACAAGCAGAACGCGTTTGCTATCTTTTATCTGTAGTGTAAACGAACCGGAAAGATCGGTTGTCGCTCCTTGAGTAGTACCCTGTACGGTTATATTAACTCCCGGCAACGGTTGTCCGGTAGCATCAATGACTGTTCCTTTTACAGTGTATTCTTTAAATTCTACAGGTGTTTCTGATTTTCTTTCTTCTTTTCGGGGAAGGCGGACAATAATCACTTGTCTTCCTTTTACTGTATATGTCAGTTGTCTTGGAGGCAATATTCTATTCAAAATAGATACAACTGACTCGTTTTGTGCTTTGACTGTTACTTTTTCGTTTTCTTGAAGAACATTTTCTTTAAAGAAGAAAACGTAATTACTCTTTCTTTCCAATGTTTTAAACAAAGTCTCTAAAGAAACATTCGTCAAGTTCAATGTAACATTCGTGGACTGAAGGAGCATAAA
>NZ_JBCOCI010000517.1:0-1087 GCF_040929485.1 Phocaeicola sp. RTP21198st1_B8_RTP21198_201120
TTCTCAAAGTGATAAACGATATTGAACTCTGGTTTGATATCTTTCTCATGCGGGAAAGCATTGTTAATCAAACGGGTGGCACCTGCCTCTAAAGATTCTCCGTAACGGAGATAACATTCCATGGGAATGTCCACTTTTCCTTTGTCCAAAATGGCTGTTGACGGTCTGTCGCAAAGGAACAGCATTCCATGAGTGGATATGGCAATTCTTATCACCGGATTGATGTATGCGTTCTTATAATTAACAGCTTCTATCGCAGGGGTTTTCCCGATCACGTCTCCTTTTGTATTCACAATAGGAACATATTCTGTGTGAGACATTAGGTGATTGAAGAAACGGATAGCTATCTGGTTGAACAGGATGCTCATAAGAAAGACAGTAGGAGGTAACACTTTATAGAGTACAAACAGACTTGTCTTACTTAGTGGGTTATGGAAAATGACGGTGATGCTGATTATAATAAAATGCAGTATTCCGAAAATCAAGGCAATGCGAGCAGATACAACGGCGGCTTCTGCTCCCTGAGCATATAAACGTTTGTTGCAAGAACCTATCTGTTTTAAGAAGTGGTTGATAAACCTTTTCTTATGCATATAAAGACTTAACATTGGAATGAGAATACTGACTTCCAGAGTAAGCGGGAGCGCACCGGGGGGAACATAATCACCAGGAATGAGAGCTGCTACGGATAATAGTGCCAGCACTCCGGTCGCTATATAGAGGATAAAATTAGGAATTAACAATCCTTTACGTCGATAAGAAAGGTATATTCCTATAATACCTATACCTGTACCGATGTAAATAGCCGTGTCTTGCGTTATAAGTTCACACAATAAAATGGAAATAATAACGGGGATAAAACCCAGCGACATGTTAAATGCGGAAGAAAGTATTCCTTTATGATCCATCTCTATATTTATGTTTATTTGTCGGTTCTATCTATAAAACAAATAGTGTATGTGTTTTGTTTGCTAACGAATATGTTTCTCTGCATGGTAGGAGGAACGAACAAGGGGAGCACTCTCTACGATGTTGAATCCTTTCTCTAAACCAACTGTTTTATATTTCGTGAATTGCAGCGGAGTGA
>NZ_JBCOCI010000518.1:0-1084 GCF_040929485.1 Phocaeicola sp. RTP21198st1_B8_RTP21198_201120
TGGATATTAAGCATTTCGATGAGGCTGTCACGCAGGTCGGGGGCGAGAATGGGGGTGATGGCTTCGATGCGGCGGTAGAGGTTACGACGCATCCAGTCGGGGGAGCCCATGAAGACTTTGGGTTTGCCGTCGTTGCCGAAGTACCAGATACGGGCGTGTTCGAGGAAACTGTCTACAATACGGGTGACACGGATGTTACGACTGTATGACTGTCCGGGGATAAGACAACAGATTCCACGGACGATGAGGTCTATTTGTACGCCGTGTTCGGAGGCTTCGTAGAGACGGTCAATCATGGCGGGGTCTTGGAGGGCGTTCATTTTTAGGATGATACGGCCTTGTTTGCCTTCGTCGGCGAGGGCGATTTCCCGATCAATCAGGCGGTTCAATTCGGGGATGAGGTTGAAACGGGCGACAAGAAGGGTGGTGAACTTCGGGTCTTCTTTGCCTTGCAGGGTGCGGAAGAGGTTATAGAGGTCGGCCACTATCTTCGGACGGCAGGTGAAAAGGCCACAGTCGGCGTAGAGGGTGGCGGTCTTTTCATTAAAGTTACCGGTGCTAATATAGGCGTAGCTGGGTATTTTTTCACCGTTCAGTCCGCGGCGGCGGATAAGGGCTACTTTGGCGTGTACTTTCAGACCGGGTATGCTGTATATTATTTTAATGCCGGCGGCTTGCATCATTTCGGCCGTGGCAAGGTTGTTTTCTTCGTCGAAACGGGCTTTCAGCTCCACGAATACGGTGACTTTCTTGCCGTTTTGGGCGGCGGCTATCAGGGTGTTGATGACGGCGGAGTTTTCAGCTACGCGGTATTGGGTTACCATGATTTCACGGGTTTCCGGGTTGTGCACGGCTTCATACAGGAAGTGGATGAAGTGCTCGAAAGAGTGATAAGGGTAATATAATAACAGGTCCTTCTTGGCAACGTATTTGAAGATAGATTCTTTTTCGTCGAGGATGGTCAGCTTCATTGGCTTCGGCTTTTCGAGGCTGTGAAGAGATTTGTTCGGGTTGGGAAGATGACGCAGGTCTTCAAGATTCAGGTGCTTGTCGCCGGGGACAAGTTCATCGCGCTGAATATGGA
>NZ_JBCOCI010000519.1:0-1078 GCF_040929485.1 Phocaeicola sp. RTP21198st1_B8_RTP21198_201120
TGATTTCACTGGCTAGTGGTATGGATTACATGACACTGACTAGTGTACAAAACAGTGTTGAATTACGTATTGTAAAAGGTAAACCTTTAGTAAGCCTCTATTGCCGCGAACCATGGAAAAGGAACGAACTAGGACAAGTACTGGTAGGTGCTAACGGTCGCCCTCTATCGGGTGAAGCTAAGTTCCTGGCAGACGTAGAACCGAAATGGACAGGAAGTATACGTACTTCATTACGTTGGAAGGATTTATCCTTCTCCGCCATGTTCGACATTCGTATGGGAGGTAACGTATGGTCGGAAACAGCTTTCGTAGGTTCTCGTAACGCAGAAACAATCATGTCATTGGGAGGACGTGAAGCACACTTCTTCTCCAAAACAATTTTGAATGAAAACGACCAGACCGGCTATCTTGGTATCCTTGATTCCAAATATGTACCCAATGGCATGAGTAATATTTATATGGATGCTTCCCGTCCCAAAGGAATGAATATTCCCGGAGCCGTTTATGATTCTTCCGTACCTGGACTGGCCGGACAACCATGTCAGGCTTGGATCGAACCAATCAACTACTGGACAAACGATAGCGGCAGAAATGGTGAGCTATATCTATATGACGCTTCTTACGTGAAACTGAAAGAAATCTCATTGGGATACAATATTCCGAAAAGTTTATTGAGAAAGATCGGATTCATACAGTCCATGAGAATTTCGGCTGTAGGTAGAAATGTAGCTATTCTCCACCAGAATACCCCGAAAGGTATCGATCCGGAAGCAACTTCATCCATGGGAATCCAACAAGGTCTGGAACGAGGCTTCAATCTGCCGACCGCCACTTATGGTTTTGACTTTAAGATAACTTTCTAAAACAGTATCAACAATGAAAAAGTACTTATATACACTATGTACCGTAGCTCTGTTGGGGCTAGTTACATCTTGCGTGGATAGTTTCGACACAACCAATCGAAATCCCGACAAGCTTTATCTGGATGATATAGATATCCAAAAAATCTTTCCGGGTAGCATCTACAAATCACTGAATGTATTGTCTGAAATGAACTACAACCACTATGGCTAAATGG
>NZ_JBCOCI010000520.1:0-1077 GCF_040929485.1 Phocaeicola sp. RTP21198st1_B8_RTP21198_201120
CGTCTACCCGTCCCAAAAATCTGGCAGCATTGAAGCATATTGCTGGGGTTGGTTCTTCTCCGGTAGTCCGTTATTCGGGAACAGGTATTTATTTTCTTGACAAACAGGATGATAATACTTGGCAACTGGAAATCTACCCTGATATAATGGATATAGATGATCCTTATAAAATGCTGAATAAACACAGGGTGTCAAGAAAATCAGCGTACAATGAACGGAACATTCAAATACAGCTTCCCGGTCTGGAAACTGAAATGGTTGTATTGCCCGGAAAATATCTGCTATCAGATGGAAAGATAGTTAGCAGGGAAGAACTTCCTGCCAAAGATTTCTATCAGACTCCGATGAAAGAGTGGAAAATAGCTAATCATACATGGCCGGAGTTTACTGCTGATAAAGAGGTGACATTCCGGTGTGAGGTGTTCGGCCCCAAACGTCCTCAACAGGTAGATGTTTATCTGATGCTGAAACCTTGGGGATGCAAGCGCATACCGATGACGGCGGAAGACGGCTTCTTCTATACGGCGAAAGCCGATATAAGCTGGATTGCTAAGGGGGATTATGAGTATCATTTCGGCATAGATACGGGAGATGATACAATCTTGTTTCCGGAAAAGACGTATTGCACTCCCGAACGGTGGGACTATTATGAACAAGCTACTTACGCCATGCGTCTGATAAACGAAACAATTCCTTTGTCTCTTTTAGGACCACAGGACAATTGGAAGCATATCCGTCGTACACGCACGTTCAGGAGCCCCGAATCACAATTTAGCTCGGTAGTATCAGGACCGGAATTGCTGCCTGCCTTTCAGCTTTCTGTTCCTGATTTGGAGAAAAAGGAAGATTATATAGCTCCTTGTGATGTGACTTTTTCCCATTATATAGGTGATCGGATAACTTGTCGGAGTAAAAGTAAGACGGCTCCTGCATATATTCGTATTCGCGCTTATGGATTGAACAATACTGATAAAGCCATTTGCAATTTTGTAGATAAAGAGGGAAGAGGATATGGTGCTGCGTTTAATTTGAAAGCTGACGCATCGGATATCCTGATTCCGGTATCCGACCTTGTAC
>NZ_JBCOCI010000521.1:0-1075 GCF_040929485.1 Phocaeicola sp. RTP21198st1_B8_RTP21198_201120
GTATGGATCTTCAAAAAGTCCACATTCGAATTTAGCAGTCAGTACCCGACGAACAGCTGTATCTATATAAGACTTATCCAGCTTTCCTTCTTTTACTAACCGGAATAATTCGGGATAACACTCACTGGAAGCCTCTACATCCAACCCTGCAGTCAGTGCTTGTATTGCGGCCTCCGCTTTATTAGCTGCCGTATGATGAAAAGTCTCCAGCATTTCTATAGCACCCCAATCCGAGTACACATATCCTTTAAATCCCCAACGGTCCCTTAATATATCAGTTAATAGATACCGGGAAGCGGAGTTCGGTATCCGGTTCCAGGAGTTATAAGTAGACATGACTGCATAAACAGGTAAATGCCGCAACACCATCTCAAAAGGTTTCAGATAAACAGCATGCAAATCATATAAACCACAATCCACAGAAGCCAGATTTAGCCCACCCAACGGATTCCCGTGTGGACCATAATGTTTCAACATGGGAGAAATGCCACTATCAAGATATCCTTTCACTTCTGACTGCGCAAAGATGCCACAGAGATACGGATCCTCTCCATAAGATTCCTCTACTCTCCCCCAACGCAAATCACGTACAACGTCAATGCACGGGGCTAATACCTGCCTCATTCCCTGTGCATGTAAATCATCGGCAGTCATACAAGCCCTCCGATAAGCAAGAGCAGGGTTAAACGTGCTACCGAGAGCTATATTTTGTGGAAAAATGGTAGAACCTTCATGTGCAGAGCCATGCAAAGATTCGGCTACAGTAAAGGCCGGAATACCGAGCCTGGTACGGGTAAGCATATATTCCTGTATTTCCCGCATACTACTCCGACAATTCTCACCCGTCAACGGAAAACCTTCCACAAATCCATATCCTGTTTCTCCAACAACAGCGGTTAGCTTTTCTTTATCCAACGTTTGTTCATTGAAAATGTCCCACGAATGTAAATGACGTATCTGTGCAATTTTCTCTTCCAACGTCATACGCTTCATCAAATCATCCACCCGTTGTGAAACAGGCAACCCGGCTTGCTGATAAGGAAACGGCTGTGCATTAACAACTGTTGCCAATAAA
>NZ_JBCOCI010000522.1:0-1075 GCF_040929485.1 Phocaeicola sp. RTP21198st1_B8_RTP21198_201120
GAAGATGAACGAAGAATCATTTATAAAGAATATCTCCTGGATTAATATGTTGAAATTAAGAGCCAGTTACGGTGAAACAGGTAGCGATAACCTGGGTACAACACTATACGGTATTGTAACGACAACCCGCGAGGATGTTCAATTCAATAATAATTCGGTAACTTACATTCCCTACATATTGTCCGGCGCTAACTATGAAGATGTCACCTGGCAAAAGACAGTCATGAAAAATATCGGATTGGATTTTTCTATTTTTAGAGATCGAATCTGGGGTAGTGTAGATGTATTCCGTAACGACGTAACCCATTTGTTGGGAACAGCGCCGACAGAATTATTGGGAATGCACGGAACACGTCCAATTAATGGAGGGCATTATAAACGTACCGGAGTAGATGTAAGTCTGAACTCATTGAATCTCCAGACACATGATTTTAAATGGACCTCTCAAATTACGATGTCCCATTATAACGCAGTATGGATAGAACGTATGCCTAACTATGATTATCAGAAATATCAGAAAAGGAAAAATGAACCGATGAATGCATTCTATTATTATAAAACGACCGATATTATCGATGTGGATAAGAGTAATATGCCCGAATCGCAACGTTCATTGGGACCTGCCGCCTGTATGCCGGGTTATCCTATTGTCGAAGATAAAAACGGTGATGGAATTATTGACGTGAATGACTCTTACATGGATAACATGCTTCCTAAATTATATTTTGGTTTTGGCAATACATTTACATGGAAAAACTTTGATCTGGATATATTTATGTACGGACAATTAGGTGTAAAGAAATGGAATGACGCATATAGTTATAGTGCAGATGCCGGAAATCTCTCCAGAGGAGTGGATGCGCACAATGTTGGTATCTATTCTTATAACATCTGGAATACCCAGACAAACATGAACGGACATTTCCCGGGTATCGCAATCAGTAAATCAGTGGCTTTACCCGAAAATCTGGGCTTTGATTATACAAGAGAAAATGCCTCTTATGTGCGTGTGAGAAACATCACATTGGGATATAACCTGGGTCCCAAAGAATTATCCATATTTAAAGGGTATATT
>NZ_JBCOCI010000523.1:0-1075 GCF_040929485.1 Phocaeicola sp. RTP21198st1_B8_RTP21198_201120
TTCTCCGGCAACAAGTGCAGATGGTGAGTATGTTTATGTTTCTTCCAGTAATTACAACCTGGTTTGTTTCACGAAACTCGGTGAACGGACTTGGGGATTTGATTGCGGACAGAACAATGAACCGAATCGAGGTTCTGACTATCAGCATCCGACTCCTACGGTGGATTCCGACGGAACGGTTTATGTAGCTGTCGGAGATAATTCTTCCAAAGCGGATGCAACTAAGTCTGCCAGTATTTATGCCGTTAAAGGTGGTGCGGACGGCGGCACACAGAAGTGGTTTACTTCGATTGGCGCAAAATCGAGTATGCGTCCTTTCGGTGCTCCGGTTGTCACGGATCAGTATGTGATGATTCTGACGAATTCGGCTCCAAGTACGGATGGTATGCATTTCCGTATTTACGATAAAGCGTCCGGTGTTCTGAAGTATGCGGAGAAAACATCTTCTGGAAGTTATGGCGGTTGCGTAGGATTGAAAGATGGCAGGGCACTTGTCAACACGGGACAGAGCGGAGGACGGTCGTATGGTACACACATCTTCTTTCCGAATGGCAATGGCTGGAGCAAGTCGACCAATGAGCAAAACTATGCTCCGAATGATCAGCCGAATGGCAGTCAGATCGCTGTCGGTGCAGACGGGAGAGCATATATTCTTTGTCATAATTTGGGTGCCCGGATTTCGACCAATGAGACGAAAGCATTGGTTTATTGCTATGATACCAAGAAGACGACCGCAGGTAATGTTTCTACTCCTGAATGGTACACTGCTGTCAAAGGGGAAAATAAACAAACCGGTTATGGCTTGGTGGTTGATGGAAATGGGGTTGTGTATGTAGCTACTGACAAATACATTACTGCTATTTCTTCCGCTGGTTCCGTTTTGTGGTCAACAGAAGTGGCTGGTACTGCTTATGGTGTTCCTGCTATAGATAATGAAGGGTATATCTACTATAATGATACGGAAAAAGGTTCTTTGGTGAAGCTTGAACCGGCCACAGGAAAGGCAATCGCTTCGCTCCAGCTTGGAACCGAACTGAAATCATCTCCTACCATATCTGCTGATGGCACAATCTAT
>NZ_JBCOCI010000524.1:0-674 GCF_040929485.1 Phocaeicola sp. RTP21198st1_B8_RTP21198_201120
AGGTATGAAGCGTGAGGAAGTGATTGCTGTGGGCGACGGTGTGTGTGACGTAACAATGATTCAATTGGCGGGGCTGGGCATAGCTATGGGACATTCACAAGACTCGGTGAAAGCCTGTGCCGATTATGTGACTGCTTCGAATGAGGAAGACGGAGTGGCCGTTGCAGTGGAGAAGGCTATCATATCCGAAGTGCGTGCAGCCGAAATTCCCCTTGACCAACTGAATGCGCAGGCACGCCACGCATTGATGGGAAACTTGGGAATTCAATATACCTATGCCGACGAAGACCGTGTGGAAGCAACAATGCCGGTAGACCATCGTACCCGTCAGCCTTTTGGCATTTTGCATGGCGGGGCTACTCTTGCATTGGCGGAAACAGTTGCCGGACTCGGTTCAATGATTCTTTGCCAGCCGGACGAGATTGTAGTAGGAATGCAGGTCAGTGGAAACCACATATCTTCTGCACATGAAGGAGATACAGTGCGTGCAGTAGGAACAGTTGTACATAAGGGACGTTCCTCCCATGTATGGAATGTAGACGTGTTTACTTCAACAAACAAACTAGTGTCTTCCATACGGGTAGTCAACAGTGTGATGAAAAAGAGATGACCGACGAAGAAATAAGTAATTTGACAACTATTGATGCATTTATTCAGCGGAAGCAGCCGTTTGC
>NZ_JBCOCI010000524.1:684-1073 GCF_040929485.1 Phocaeicola sp. RTP21198st1_B8_RTP21198_201120
CTGTTGACACAGGCGGAAGGAGCGGTCCGTTTGATATACGATTTGAAAGAACTGAATGGACAGAGAGGATTTGTAATTGCTCCGTTTCAGGTGAGTGAGACGTGTCC
Source organism: Phocaeicola sp. RTP21198st1_B8_RTP21198_201120 (assembly GCF_040929485.1). Taxonomy (NCBI): domain Bacteria; kingdom Pseudomonadati; phylum Bacteroidota; class Bacteroidia; order Bacteroidales; family Bacteroidaceae; genus Phocaeicola; species Phocaeicola sp. RTP21198st1_B8_RTP21198_201120. Next base: position 792 of record NZ_JBCOCI010000524.1, read on the forward strand.
TGTCGTATTGATTCAACCCGATCAGTTGGGGCAACCTTTGCCGATTGACAATGATACGGCAGAAGAACGGGAAGTCGCTTTGCGGATGCAAGGACAAGAATCGTTCCTGACTTCTTCTACGGATGAATATGCCTCCTGCTTTCATACCTTTATAAATGCTTTGCGTGATAATACTTTTGATAAATTAGTACTTTCACGTCATCTTACTATTGATAAAGTATCCGGTTTTTCTCCTTTGTCTATATTTCGTGCAGCGTGCAGGCGTTATATTCATTCATATAT
>NZ_JBCOCI010000525.1:0-1072 GCF_040929485.1 Phocaeicola sp. RTP21198st1_B8_RTP21198_201120
AAGACTTCGGAACACGGTAATCCGGTATCTTCAAGTAGAAACCATAAAAACAAAGACTGTCTTTGTGCAAACCATGCATAGAGGTATACGCCTTCCGCGTGCGGCTATGGAAAGTTTCCCCCACCCGCAGCAACTCTATGCCGCCGTATGAAAAAACCACCGGCCTCTCCTGATAAGTTCTGTTTGTCTTCAAATCGGTATAACAGTCACTCCCATCCTCTTTGGTGACAGAAAGAAGTTCTCCCTTCAGGAATCTCAATCTCCGGCAACAGCCTGTCACCACCATGAGGACTCCGGACTTATCCACCACCCCTGTCCGGCCATCTTTAAAACGGACAGCAGCCCGGTTTGCACAAATATCAAATACTTCCCGGTATTGAGGAATCACTGTGATTTTGTTCCCGCACCTCAAGCCCCACAAACCACTCTGCCGGTCACGACAGGCTTTCAAGGCCGTCCGTTGCTCCCCACCGACCGGACCGTCCTCTCCCAGACGAACCAAGTCCCCGTTCCGGACAGCATCCAGCAGACGGGCGTGTGTCATCACGACCTCCAGTTCTTCATTCCGCCTGCCATCCTCCGGCAACGGAACGGACACAGACAGCCCGTTGTTCTCCATCCGTGTCCGGGGCTGAGCATTTCCTGCCATCCGTCCTTCGAACATCGCCTCCCAGTCACGGTCACGGACAGGCAGACCGAATATCCGGTGCAATCCCACATTATCTATCAGCACACATGATTCCTTATTATCCGACTTCCGCAGCCCCCGGCCCACCTGTTGCAGGTATTTCGCCAACGAAAGCGTGGGACGTGCCAGCTGCACGAACTCCACATCGGGACAGTCAAAACCTTCGGAAAAAATATCCACATTGACCAACACGCTGATCTTTCCCCGCCTGAAATCCTCTACCAGTTCCTTGCGTTCCAGAGCGGGGGTCCTGCTGTCGATAGCAACAGACTCCACGCCATGCAGGCTGTAATAAGCCGCAATCTGTCGGGCGTGTGCGATGCTCACGGCATAGACTATCCCTTTCTTCCCGGCGGCATATCGACGGACGCTCTCATACAATTG
>NZ_JBCOCI010000526.1:0-1072 GCF_040929485.1 Phocaeicola sp. RTP21198st1_B8_RTP21198_201120
GGAGAAGGTATGGAGCCAACTACTTTTTCACAAATTTGATAAAAGGTGGACGATGAAAATAATAGGACTATATTTGAAATTCTCCTTCCTTCTATCTCTAATACTAACGACTTCCCGGATAACGGCACAGAATCTGCCCGATGGCATACAATATAAAATCACCGGGCGTCTATTAATGGATGGAGGAGTGTATCTGAAGAATCCGAATAACTTTGGCAACGGCACGGAATTTAATGACCTTCGCATCGGTGTAAAAGCTACCTATCAGAACTGGGGAATGAAACTGGAAATGGGATATGCCGGAAACAAAGTAGCCATCAAAGATGCTTTTGCCACCTATTCCTATAAGAATAGTTCCATTCAGATAGGACAATTCTATGAGCCATTCAGTCTCGATATGATTTGTAGTACATTTGATCTTCGCTTCAACCAATCTCCGGGAGCTGTGCTGGCATTGACAAATAGCCGACGTATGGGAGTAGCCTATTCCTATCGTACCCAATATTACTATCTGTGTGGCGGATTCTTTACCGATAATGATTTGAGCAACCTGAAAAATGCATCGCAAGGATATGCCATTGACGGACGTTTGGTTTACCGTCCACTTTATGAGCAAGCGAAACTGATACATATAGGATTAGCAGCTATCCATCGTACACCGGACGGCACGCTTCCCGAAGATGAGAACAGGAATACGTTTACTTATAAATCTCCGGGCGGCACAAGGAGCTTATCTGCAATGTTCCTGGCTATTGTTGGGACAGAATTATCTGTATGACGAAGAAGTAGCCTGTCCCGGAAGACCGGAAGGAAAAGCACTTGAACTATGTGCCCGTTTCAATTATCTCTCTCTGAATGATGCCGGAATAAAAGGCGGAACACAGAAAGACCTCTCCTTCGGATTGAATTACTATATCAATAAACACATTGCTGTCAAATTGAATTATAGCTACTTCATCCCCGGCTCGCATATCAAAGAGATCGAAAGCACAAACTTTAGTGTAGTACAGGGACGTTTTCAATTCATATTCTAGTACTTGGCAGTTCCGTTCGAATAAAGCTATAATAAAGA
>NZ_JBCOCI010000527.1:0-1071 GCF_040929485.1 Phocaeicola sp. RTP21198st1_B8_RTP21198_201120
CAGATAACCGGACGATCAAACTGCCTCATGAAAGCGATGAATTTTTCCATTTCTTCAGGTCCATAATAACAGTGAAAGGTCATAACGTCACAATTCTCACCCAGAAAACTGATAATCGGCAAATTACTGCGTGTGCCATGTCCTCCGGGATAAATCCATATCGGAGACGACAGCGGTTGCGAGGGATTCACCTCACGTGCCCAACGGAACACTTCGCGCAACAATGGCATACTGTATGCTTTCTGCTTGAAGTTTTCCGGTTCGTTATATAAACACCACAATAAAATACGATCATCTGCCTTAAAGGTAGTCATCACATCTTTCACGTAACGTTCCAGACGCGGATACGTTGACGGATCATTGACGGATGGCGCTCCGGGACTCTGTATCCATTGAGAGTTATGAACACCCTGTACAGAAGCCGGTTGTACACCGAGTTTCGGACTCTCAAAACGCCCGCCATTCGTAAAGAAAGTGACGATGGCACGCATGCCATGTTTCTGACAAATACCCAGAAATGTATCCAGTCGTTGTTTAAACCCTGCCGGATCCGCTTCCCACACCATATCATGCAGGAATATGCGTACCGTATTGAATCCGAGTTCCCCGGCACGTCCCAACTCCAACTCCATGGTTTTCGGATCAAAAGTCTCCTCTTGCCACATCTCAAACTGATTGATTGCCGTAGCAGTAACGTAGTTGATACCCACCGGCCATTTTTGAGATGCGTACCATGCGTTTGCTTTTTCCGTCGACCATCTTTCAGCCTGTTGGGCGCAGCCGGTTGTTGTCAATAAAAAGAGAATTGTTACAATCAATATATTCAATCTATTCATAAGAAATCAAATTAATTAAGTTGTTAATACCCAGGATTCTGGTCTTTTGTCTGATCCAATGCCATATTATAATTAAATTCATCGGTAGGGATAGGCCACCAGTAGGCTGCATCTCCCACTTCGGATAAAGCCGAAATACGTCCGGCAGCCAAAGCTGCTTCTGCAAGCTTTCCACAACGCTTCAGGTCATTGTAGCGTTTACCTTCAAAAATCGTTTCGTAGCCACGCTCCTGCA
>NZ_JBCOCI010000528.1:0-1071 GCF_040929485.1 Phocaeicola sp. RTP21198st1_B8_RTP21198_201120
CCCAATATGAGAATAACTGGCAATATATAAAGTAATTTACGCATATCTTATATTTTTAAAATGGTTAGAAACTTGTTGATAATCCGATGGAGTAAGTCTTGGGAGAAGCGATGCCACGTGTACCGTCATTCATTCCATAGCTTTCCGGATCAATATCACTTCCTGCCTTACACCAGGTAAACAGATTATTTACCTGCACTTTCACTTTCAGAGAAGAGAGGCGGAGGTGTTGGCAAACCGTAAACGGTAAGTTATACCCTACACTCAAGCTACGCAATTTTACATAACCTGCATCTTTCACATTGATGTCACCGTATTGCCACCAATCTTGGAAAGTGCTGGCATAAGTTTTCACCTGTGCCGGTATATCGAGGTACATACGTACCTGTGCATTCGAATCATCCGCAGTCCAACGGTTGGCAATTCCTTTCAAGGTTTGAGTACCTAACTGGTCATCCATTTTTAATACACTGTTACGCAGCTTATTACCACCAGCATACACAAAGAATGCATTCAAATCAAAATTCTTATAGTTGAATCTTAACCCCACTGACCCGCTGAATTTCGGAGTCAGCGAACCAAGGTTCACCAAGTCATCAGTACCTTTGAGCGAAGAACCAGAAGTGATACTGGCTACCGTGCCGTCTTCATTAAATTTCACCAGATCATTTCCATCTTTATCCACTGCTACCGGATATCCATTCTCGATACGATGTATACGGTAAGCCCATAACGTATTATAACTAGTACCTTCCATAAAATAAACCTGCGGACTTGCGATAAAGACTCTTGCATTATCAGATTCACTATGATCGACTTTCAACATTTTGTTCTTATTATAGTCAAAGTTAAAATCTACAGCGAAGTTCCAGTCTTTCTTACGTATGATATTGGTTGTAAGGGAAAGTTCTACGCCACGATTACGCATCTCACCATTATTCACCACACGTGAACCGGCTCCTAAAGTAGGGTCCATATATCGGCGTACCAGCAAATCAGATGAGTGACGATTGTAATATTCCAGACTACCGCTTATCAGATTCTTGAAAAGACGGAAATCTAATCCTATAT
>NZ_JBCOCI010000529.1:0-1067 GCF_040929485.1 Phocaeicola sp. RTP21198st1_B8_RTP21198_201120
CCCATGGGGTTTTCCACCAGGGAGAAAGAATGATGATTTCCAGCGTTTTTCCCTGGGTGTTCCATACATCGTCGTTGTTGGAGGCAATGACATGAAAGATGTATTTGCCGGGAGCGATATTGGTATAATAGGCTTCTTTACGGGTTCCCACATGATTCCAGTCTTCATCGTGTCCCACTAATTTATAAGCATACTGGTTCTGTTCGTGAAGAATGTAATTGAGCGCACAGTATGCAATGGAGAAGTTATTTTGATTGTATGCCAGAGTGATGGTTTCTGTGTCGTCGGGATTGGCATCCAGCAAATGACTCTGATCGCCCGGTTGGATCACTTTGTTGTTAACGGTCAACTGGGTGAGTACTACCGGCGGCATCATATTGTTTTTTATCAACGAGCGGGGAGCAAAGGACAGGAATCCATTACTGCCGCTGAAATAAACTTCTCCATTAGGGAGGCAAATGCCTCCTTGCGGAGTAAATTCTAACGTTTCAAGGCCGGCGAAGCAGTCATAAACGTGCACTTGTCCCGTTTTAGTGTTGATTTCGGCAATGCCATTATCAATACTTGCCCATATATTCTGGTTGTATTCTATTAAAGTATAGACCTCTTCGTTAGTCAGTCCTTCCTCCGTACCGATATGACGCACGATCCCTTTACCTTCCTGATATTGGTAAATACCTGCTCCAAAAGTGCTGATCCATATTTCTCCGTTCTTCTTTCTTAGAATACTGGTTACGTAGTTATTTTCCAGTTGACGGGATGGATCTTTCTCCTCTGTCGAATATTGTATGAGGGTCTTTTTTTCTACGTCGTACTCATAGAGCCCGAATGAACGTGTTCCGATCAGATATACATTCTTGCGCAGAGGCAAAAATGCCCGGATGCTGGAGAAACTGATTGTTTCCCCTTTCTCTCCGATGGGGAACTTGCGCGTTATTTTTTTATCTTTGGTAATTCTGACTAGTCCCTGACGTGAAGTAGTCCCTAGCCAAATGTCTTCATTCGAGTCCCGATAGATGCTATAAATACCCAGGTTCTTTTCATTAAACTGGTGAATAAGCGAGAAG
>NZ_JBCOCI010000530.1:0-1067 GCF_040929485.1 Phocaeicola sp. RTP21198st1_B8_RTP21198_201120
GTAGAGAAATCCATTAACAGTATTATTAAAAAGAGCTTGAATGTATTGTCCGTTCTGGGATTGAAGAGCATTGCTTTTCCTGCAATAGGTACTGGAGCTGCGCGATATAGCCTGGAAGACGTTGCTCACTTTATGTCAATGGCTATTTCAGAGTTCCTGTCCAACTCCGATGAAGAATTAGAAATTTATATCTATCTGATGGATCGTTATGGCAGGAGAACAGCGATTGATTATATTGTTTTCTTCGAGCAATTTTATCGTAGAATGTTCACTTCGGGGGTTGATATAGCCGAAGTGAATCCGGCTGAAACAGAAGCCCATGCCAAACAGTGGGATATGAAATCAATGCGGTTGAATCATTTGAATAGTTATCTGATAAAACTCGAAGAGCAGCGAATGAACTTCGAGATGAAACTTATCGAGGCTATTGAGAAAAATGATAATGAACAGATCAAGACATTGCACTATCAACTCGATGAGAACAATAAAATTAGATACTCGTGCATGCGAGAGATAAAAGAGGTGGAATGTACGGATGCGCTCAATAGCAGTTTTAAATCGGTTTTCCTGAGTTCAACATTTGAAGACATGAAAGAATATCGTAAGGCAATCATTGATCGGATTATAAAACGCAGGATGGTTCCGATTTGCATGGAAAATTGGGGCGCTAATGCCAATAAAGTCACTTCTGTGATAACAGATGAAGTGAAAAAAGCAGATATTTATCTTGGTATATTCGGAACACGATATGGATATGTCGATGAGAATACTAATATGTCGATGACCGAGATAGAGTATAGGGAAGCACTGGCCTCCAATAAACCCATATTGGTCTACATTGCCAAAAATGCGAAAGACGATATAACAACAGGAGACAACAGTCAGAAAATGTTGGAGCTGTTGACTGAAATTGAGAAAGAGCGAATAGTCTACTATTTTAATTCTATCGATCAGCTGGGAGAACAGGTCTTTGCAGACTTGGAACGATATATTAAATAGTGACGACAAACCCCATTTCATCGGACACATTTGCTTCAGAATACTATAAAAGCAACCCTATTGGACTT
>NZ_JBCOCI010000531.1:0-413 GCF_040929485.1 Phocaeicola sp. RTP21198st1_B8_RTP21198_201120
GAATAGCGGTATCTACATAATAGATTATCGGTTTTTGAGGTTCCACCAGTTCCCCTTTTTTATAACGTTCCCAATCTTCGGGTTTCGGTTGCAGGTTCCATCTGTTGATATAGGATAGTTCTTGCAAACCATCTTTCTTTTCTGTATAGAACCGTTTACTTTCATCAAAATAGCCGATGGGCGAATCAGCATAACGGGAACGCATCATCTCTTCCGGCAACAGGATAATGTTGCGTGTCATGGTGACCGTGAACGGGCCTCCATCTACCGTATAGCTCATCAGTGTCTTTATATTGATATTCAAGGGAAAACATTTCATTCCCAGAATGGAGGATTTGGCAGCGACGAGACTTCCTTTCATCGCTTTCTTCTTTCTCAAGACATCCATGATGTTCTCTGAACGGAACGGGCTG
>NZ_JBCOCI010000531.1:529-1066 GCF_040929485.1 Phocaeicola sp. RTP21198st1_B8_RTP21198_201120
CATGTTGACAACGTATGCCGAAGAGTCCGGAGACAGACTTTCTATTTTGTAAGCCTCCCAAATGGGATTGGAGAAGTTACGCTGGAAAGCCTCGTACATATTGGAAGTGGTGTCGCATAAATTACGGACCATTTTCCGGTGCATATATACTTTCTTGTCATCGGCCGAGAAGGTCACCAATACCGGATTGTGCGGCATTTGTCCCGCAGCCACATCTTTATTATTACTGGTGCTCGACACCCTGGACGAGATCATAAAATCCCGCTTCATCAGGTCTTTGGGAATCTCAAAATAATATTTATCCTTGACGATATGTATCTTGAACATTCCGTCGATTGTCTTGCCGCCTTTTAAGAGTTTGTGGTATTCCGTCGTGCCATTCCCGGTAGAGTCTTTGGTCACAGTCTGCTCCGTTGCCGTCTTTCCTTTCTTTTTCTTCTTTTTAAAAATCGGGCTTTCAGCATGGGCCGTGGTCACTCCGGCAGCCAGGACTCCTACGAGTAATAAACTGATAATCTTATTCATATAATGTTATTT
>NZ_JBCOCI010000532.1:0-1066 GCF_040929485.1 Phocaeicola sp. RTP21198st1_B8_RTP21198_201120
CTACATCATCAAGCGTCACTATATGTTCCATCACAATGGCGCTACTACCTCGTATGCTATGCGTAGTGTGGGCTTTGGTATTGAGTTCTGCAACAACATGGAGTTGTATGAAGTAAACTATGGTATGCAGATGCAATCCGGTGCAAAGCTGGAGGTGGACAATGATGCTACGGTTCCTCAGAATGGTTTTGTCACCTGTAAATATTGTGGTAAATCAACTCATCTTTTGGTCGGTGTAAAACAGACCGAAGACTTCCATTATCGATTCTGTAATCACAAGGGCATAAGCTTTGCTGATGATGTAAAGGGCGATGTATTCGAAACGCTTTACCTCTACCGCCATATGCAAACGGAGGCTATCAAGATATTGCTTCCCGTACAAATTATGGATGCAAATGCTGCTATTGAGATGTTCAAGGCCGGTATCGAACTCGGATTAAAGGCATACTATAAATCATCGCCAGAGCATATACGCATTGACTCCTATAGTGAAATGAATATGGCAACGATGAACAAAGACCATTACCTTGTGATGTATGATACCATCCCCGGCGGTACAGGCTATTTGTCGAAGCTATATGACACCGAGGAATTTACCGCTCTTCTGCTGTATGCCTATGACAAGATTCATGAATGTATTTGTCAATGGGAGGGCAAAGATGGCTGTTATCATTGCATCCTTACCTATGGCAACCAATATAAACGCGATTCTTTCAGCCGAGAATATGCGGACAGTCTCTTTGAACAGCTGATTAGTCATGCTAAATCGTGGGAAACACTTCCAGGATCAGTAGGAACTATCTCACAGTCAGGTGTAGCAGAGGATAGCGAGTTGGAATTGAAATTCGTTAATGCCCTAAAGGTCATCGCAAGAAATAATAATTGGGAATTTGAGAAGATTCCGGATGTAAATACTTATCGTTATGAACTTCGCCTCATTGATGAAGCGAACAATACGGACATTAAATATTACATCATTCCTCAGTTTGCCCTTGGAGGACCTTATGGCGTTCGCCATTATACTGTAGCCGATTTCCAAATCATCTGTATGTCGGCAAAAATTAAA
>NZ_JBCOCI010000533.1:0-1064 GCF_040929485.1 Phocaeicola sp. RTP21198st1_B8_RTP21198_201120
TCCGTAGACAGGTCCACACTTAAATCCGATGTTACCGGAGTCACTTCGGTAACACTGCCCGAAGCTCCTCCATTCTCCTGATTCGACCCATGATCGTCACTGCAAGCCATACACAGAAAAGCAGCCACCCAATATATTATTTTCTTCATCTTGAATTCTTGTTTTATTGTTTCACAATCGAAATCGTCTCTTTCAACTGGTCAATCGTAATCCGATAAGAACCGGCTTCCTGAATATTCCACTTATTATCCAAACTACCCAAATCTGCATCCGGATACATACTGCTCAACTCCGCATCCGACTTAGCAACAAACAATGCCGTCTCTACTTCTCCCGTCGGAGCCTTGTTGCTCTTATCCGCCATAAACCAATCCCCGTTCCAGTCTGACTGTTTATCGCAGGATATCTTCATCTCACCTGTTTTCAGTGTGCCGCTCCAGGTAAAGATGTAAGGACTGTCGGCACTCTTCGTCATCGGAGTAGCATTGCCTAAATCCCATCCGTTTGGAGTTGCCTCACCCACCAGATACAGCCCTTCGTAAGGAGTGAACGGACGCATCAGCATCTTTTCTTTTCCCTTTCCTGTGTAGAACCATACTTTATAAGGTTTGCCACATTCGGCTTCCTTCATCTGCCATTTATTATCGTCACCTCCAAGCACTACTGATGTCGAAGTGTACGGAGCATTAGCCACAGTAGGATGGAAGAAAGCATCCGCCTGACCGAAATCTGTCACAGAAGCGAATTTAAATTCTCCGTCCGCCTTCCAGGGAATCACGGCTCCATAATGGAACAGATCCATTTGGACAGCATCTTTAGACAGTGCTTCAAATCCCCAACCATTGTTACCCGTAAACGAACCGACAATGAAAAATTCTTCATATCTCCAGCCAATATCTTCTGTTTCGGTAAGTGTCAACGTCAAGTCGAGCAGGTTTGCTTTTACGATATAAGTTGCTTCTTTACTGATTGTGAACTGTTCGTCCGGTTGGTCACCCGATGTACGATAGGTCAGTTTGAATCCTTCTCCGGCAGTAGCATCGCGGTTGTACGACGGCAGGGAT
>NZ_JBCOCI010000534.1:0-1063 GCF_040929485.1 Phocaeicola sp. RTP21198st1_B8_RTP21198_201120
GGACAGGGACGTATCTCCTCCCAACTTGAAAAGCAGTGGGCAAGTCATGCCATGGACTTATGGCTGGTAGAGGAAACTTCCCGCTACATGTTCCGCCTGCTGGCAGCCAAAGAGATATTCAATAACCCGCAACGTTACGGATTCCTCTTGAAACGGGAACATCTGTATCCGCCTATTCCTTATAAAGAGGTAACCGTCAACACTTCTATCGACGATCTGAACGACTACGCAAAATCACAGGGAATCACCTATGCCCAACTTCGTGATGCCAACCCCTGGCTGCGCGACACTTCATTGAAGAACAAGACCGGAAAGACATACATTCTCTATATTCCTACACAAGAGGGAATGTATTACAACCCGCAAAAGACCGTTGCCTACAATAAACAGTGGGTCATCGACTAAAAAGGCTTTTTCTTTAATTCCGGCCAAGCACTATTGATATGAAACTGAAAGAAAGAATCCATCGTTTTTTGCATGACGAGAAACTGAAACGAAAGTTATACGTCATCATCTTCGAATCGGACACCCCTGCCGGGAAATTGTTCGACGTGATTCTTATCGCCTGTATTCTGGTCAGCGTATTGCTCGTCATCATCGAAAGCCTAAAAGGACTTCCCACCTATCTGACGACTCCGTTCGTCATTATGGAATTCCTTTTCACCGGCTTCTTTACTTTCGAATACCTGACGAGGATCTACTGTTCACCCCGTCCCCGGAAATACATATTCAGCTTTTTCGGTATCGTAGACTTACTGGCCACGTTGCCTCTTTACATCGGTCTGCTCTTCCCGGGCGCCCGCTATCTACTCATCATTCGTGCCTTCCGCCTGATACGTGTGTTCCGCGTCTTCAAGCTTTTCAACTTTCTGAATGAGGGGGAACGGCTGCTCACTGCCTTGCGTGAAAGTAGTAAGAAGATTGCAGTGTTCTTCTTGTTTGTCGTCATTCTGGTGACTTCCATCGGAACGCTAATGTATATGATTGAAGGAACGCAACCCAACTCCCAGTTCAACAATATCCCGAACAGCATCTATTGGGCTATCGTCACCATGACTACCGT
>NZ_JBCOCI010000535.1:0-1062 GCF_040929485.1 Phocaeicola sp. RTP21198st1_B8_RTP21198_201120
ATCGCTGAACTCAACGATATGTGGGTAACATTCAATGTACGCGAAGATTTGCTCAAGAACCTGACGATGGGGTCGGAGTTCGAAGCTATCATTCCTGCTCTGGATAATAAAAAGATCCAGCTCAAAGTATATTATCTGAAAGACTTAGGCACTTATGCTGCCTGGAAAGCAACCAAAACGACCGGACAATTTGATCTGAAAACATTCGAGGTGAAAGCTTCTCCGGTAGAGAAAGTGGAAAATCTCCGTCCGGGTATGTCTGTTATCATTGACAAGTAACCATGAAAGAGAGAGAAAAGAAATATATAGCTTTGTGGCAGGTTATGCAAAGAGAGTGCCGGCGATTGGTATCACGCCCGCTCTATCTCTTCTGTATGGTCATTGCCCCGCTGTTTTGTTATATATTCTTCACCACTTTAATGGATTCGGGGCTTCCCAAGGATCTTCCTGCGGGAGTGGTGGACATGGATGATTCGTCTACTTCCCGCAATATTGTCCGCAATCTGGATGCTTTTTCGCAGACAGGGGTTGTAGCTCATTACAGCAATGTAACAGATGCGCGTATTGCCATGCAGGAGGGAAAAATCTACGGGTTCTTCTATCTCCCCAAGGGTTTATCGGCAGAGGCACAAAGCCAACGACAGCCAACAATCTCTTTCTATACCAATTACTCATACCTGATTGCAGGCTCTCTATTGTTCAGGGATATGAAAATGATGGGAGAACTCACCTCCGGAGCTGCAGCCCGGACGATGCTGTATGCCAAAGGTGCGACAGAGGATCAGGCTATGGCTTATCTGCAACCGATCGTAATTGATACACACCCACTAAATAATCCGTGGCTGAACTATTCAGTATACTTATGTAATACACTGATACCGGGAGTACTCATGCTATTAATATTTATGGTTACCGTTTATTCAATCGGTGTGGAAATCAAGGATCGCACTGCCCGCGAATGGCTACGAATGAGTAACAACTCCATTTACATTGCATTGGCAGGAAAACTGCTTCCCCACACAATAGTCTTTTTCATTATGGGTATATTTTATAATGTATACC
>NZ_JBCOCI010000536.1:0-1061 GCF_040929485.1 Phocaeicola sp. RTP21198st1_B8_RTP21198_201120
CACCATTCTTTTCCTGTCCGGTGGTCACCATGGCTGCATAGATTTTTCCCAGAACGGCTTTATAGTTTGCAGCACTGGTATATATGGTAGAAGATGTTTCTTCTTCGTGTGGATATTGGTCCAAGTCGCCTATGCAGGAACTCATCAGGAGTGCGCTGCAAAAATAAAGGGCTGTATAAAATATCTTTTTCATAATCGATGCTTTTAGTAATTAGAAGTTAATACCTATGTTGAGAGAGAAAGTACGTGGGCGTGGATAAAACGAATTGTCCACACCGTCGGGAACTTCCGGGTCAACGCCGCTGTATTTGGTGATACAGAATACATTTTGCACCATGGCACTCACATTCAGACTGCATCCTTTATAAATAGTGCCGAAGTTGTAACCCAATGAGAGATTATCCATTTTCAGGAAAGAAGCATTCTCTACATAGTAGTCAGAGAGATATTGACGTTTCCGATATTGGCACGCAGGCTGGTGCTCAATGTCCACTTCTTGTAACGCAATGAGGTACTGAAACCGAGGATATAGTCGGGAGCCGGAGAGTGGTAGCGGTACAAGTCGTTCGAGTTGATTTGTCCGTCCCCGTCAAGGTCTACGTAAGCTCCTTCTATCGGTTTGCCGGTTTTTTCATCATACAGCTGATGGTAAACGTAGAACATATAAGGAGCATATCCCTCGCTCAATGTCTGTACCTGATAACTGTCGATATACGGACCTACAGAAGTGTTGGTGGCAGGCGTACCGGCTGTCAGTGATAAGTTTTTCACTTTCATCTTCTGCCATGTCATGTTGAAACTCAAGTCCCAGTTCCAGTCCTTGGTCTGTATGGGCGTTGCGTTCAGACTGAATTCCACACCCTGACTGTCCACATTTCCGACATTGGTCGTGATGTTACGATCGAATGTAGTACCGGCAGCAGCAGGTACGGTGGCAATCAGGTCTTTGGTCTGACGGGTGTAGTAGTCGAAACTACCAGTGATGCGGTCTTTGAGAAAACCGAAGTCAAAACCCACATTCCATGAAGTGGTTGTTTCCCATTTCAGGTTGGGTACATACG
>NZ_JBCOCI010000537.1:0-1058 GCF_040929485.1 Phocaeicola sp. RTP21198st1_B8_RTP21198_201120
TCCAAGAAGATATACAGAATCAATGATTGCTGGAAAAACATCCCGGAACAATCTTATCTGTATAGTTCAGCTTTTACAGAAGCTTTACTGGCACATCCCGAAAGAGAGAGTATCCCGCAAAGTTATAAGAAAGGACTGGTTATCAAAGCCTACGCTCCACATATCAACAAAGATTATTGTCTGGCGATCTGTGGTAACCAGAAATCATTAGGCCACTGGGACCCGGAGAAAGCGGTTCTAATGAGTGATGCCAATTTCCCGGAGTGGCAGATAGAGCTGGATGCCAGCAAACTAAAATACCCGCTGGAATACAAATTCATCCTCTACAACAAACAAGAAAAGAAAGCGGACTGCTGGGAGAAAAACCCCAACCGTTATCTGGCAGACCCGGAACTGAAGACAAACGAAACGCTCGTGATCTCCGACCGGTATGCCTATTTCGACATTCCTGCCTGGAAAGGTGCGGGAATCGCTATACCTGTATTCTCCTTAAAATCGGAGAAAAGTTTTGGAGTAGGTGATTTTGGTGACTTGAAACGTATGATCGACTGGGCAGTGAGCACCCATCAGAAAGTTATTCAGATTTTACCGGTCAACGATACCACCATGACTCATGCATGGATCGACTCTTACCCCTATAACAGTATTTCCATTTATGCCTTCCACCCGATGTATGCGGATATCAAGCAAATGGGAACTCTGAAAGATAAAGAAGCCGCATCAAAATTCAGCAAAAAGCAAAAGGAGCTGAACAGCCTGCCTGCCATTGACTACGAAGCAGTCAACCAGACAAAATGGGAGTTTTTCAACTTACTATTCCGGCAGGAAGGAGAAAAGGTTTTGGCCTCCAAAGGTTTCAAAGACTTCTTTGAAGCCAACAAAGAATGGTTGCAACCCTATGCAGTCTTCAGTTATCTGCGCGACGCCTACAAAACACCCAATTTCCGTAAATGGCCACGACACTCTGTTTATAATGCGGAAGATATAGAAAAAATGTGCCAGCCGGAAACTGTAGACTATCCTCATATCTCATTGTATTACTATATTCAGTATCACCT
>NZ_JBCOCI010000538.1:0-697 GCF_040929485.1 Phocaeicola sp. RTP21198st1_B8_RTP21198_201120
GAAAAGGTGCGTATGAGGGAATGTTGGAGAACCGTAAGTTTACTGTAACCCTTCAGGACGGAACTCAAAAAAGCGTCGATTATAATGGGAAGGCAGTTTCTGTAAGGTTTTGATTGTAGTAGAATGTGTGATTATGTCAGTAGAAAAGAATCTGAAAAATAGAAATATGATGAAGTTTTTTATAGTAATGGCTATGTTATTGGGTAGTAGCGTTGCAAGTGCAGAAAATAAACAGATAACAAGTCCTGATGGAAAGTTGGTAGTAACAGTTTCAGATGTGGATGGAAGACCTTCTTATTCTGTTAGTTATGACAATGTTCTCTTTTTGAAACCATCTCCATTGGGGATGATTGCAAATATAGGAGATTTCTCATCGGGGATGTCGCTGGAGAAGAATGTTTCAACAAATAAAATAGATGAAACATACGAGTTAGCTTCTATTAAGCAGAGCAAGGTTCGTTATGTGGCAAATGAAGCTGTATTTTCGTTTACACAACAAGGGAAAACAATTTATGATGTTATATTCCGCATAAGTAATAACGATGTTGCTTTTAAATATAAGATGTATCCGCAAGGTGAAGCACTAAGTTGTGTGATTAGGAAGGAAGCTACAGGATTTGCGTTTCCTGACGGAACCACCACTTTCCTTTGTCCGCAAAGTAAACCGATGGGGGGATTTGCCCGTACTTCTCCAAGT
>NZ_JBCOCI010000538.1:707-1057 GCF_040929485.1 Phocaeicola sp. RTP21198st1_B8_RTP21198_201120
GTCTTATACAGCATATGATGTCGCAGGGAAAAATGGCTGGGGAGAAGGATATACATTTCCCTGTCTATTTCGTAATGGAGATAATGGTTGGGTGCTTGTTTCCGAAACGGGAGTAAATGGTGGATATTGTGCGAGCCGTCTGTTGGGACACAAAGGAGGAGTGTATACCATTGGATTTCCGCAAGAAGGTGAAGCAAATGGGAATGGTACGGTTTCTCCGGGGATAGCATTACCGGGTGAGACGCCTTGGCGTACTGTTACTGTGGGCAAGACTTTGGCTCCAATAGTGGAGACAACGGTTCCTTTTGATGTTGTAAAACCGCTTTATCAGGCAAAAGGAGAGTATACGT
>NZ_JBCOCI010000539.1:0-1055 GCF_040929485.1 Phocaeicola sp. RTP21198st1_B8_RTP21198_201120
GTCGATATGCCAATGGTAATCTCTATTATAAGCATAATATTTCGGCCTGCTTCGTTACAAGTAACCCTAACATAGGCTATAAAATGGATGTACGGGAATTCTCCGGTAACTATGCAGCGGCAGCTACCGAAGCCGGACAGATGCCTGTATTGAATGTACATGGAAAAGCAATTGATACCAATACTTTTCCTAATGCCTGGATAGATACGTCCAAAACAGTTACCGAACTGTTTGAAGATGCAGGAAACGGCAACTTCAAACTGAGAATTGATGCTCAAGTAGGTGACCCGCGTTGGTATAAGAATGTAAAATAACCATTGAATTACTCTTGTAATACTGATTAAACATTACAGTTATGAAATTATTTCATTCATTATTATATCCCTTGTTAGGTGGTTTGTTTTGCCTCTCTTGTTCGGATGATGAGCAAGATTCAGGTACAAAACAACCTACTACTGCGGGAGAGGTTACCTTCGGTGTAGACCTCACAGGTTTCTCAACCCGTGTCACCCAAGACGGATCGTCATGGAATGACGGAGATAAGATCGGAACATACGTATTGGATATGAAGACTCTTGAACCTGTCACAGAAGCAGCGAATGTACCTTATGTCTGCTCGGAAGAGGGTGCGTCGGTTTCTTTCACTTCCACTACACCGCTGAAAGTGCAAAATGATGGAACACCGGTGAAGTTTGTGGCATACTATCCGTATAATGCCGATGTACGTAATTTTAATTATCCCGTGCAACTGGCCGCTCAAGAAAGAGGAAGTACGGCGTGCGACTTACTATATGCTGCCACGAAAGAAGAATACACCTACTCTCCGGAGAACGAACACCATATCTCATTAAACTTTACCCATCGTCTGGCAAAAGTGATTCTGAAGTTTGTGAATATGGAAAAAGAACCGTTGGAAGTAAGTGATGTACGGATTGAGGGGATGCAAACTGCCGCTTCATTCAATATACAAACAGATGTACTGACGGTTGACGAAAGCTCTGTTGCTACAATCAACCCTTATCACAATGCTACAACAGGATTCTACGAAGCTATCA
>NZ_JBCOCI010000540.1:0-692 GCF_040929485.1 Phocaeicola sp. RTP21198st1_B8_RTP21198_201120
ACAATGAAGCGTATTCCTTCCACTATCGGATTCCAAAATGAACCCACCGGACTATATAATAGTATGATTCATCCGCTACGTAACTACGGAATACGAGGCATAATCTGGTATCAGGGAGAGTCGGATACGGGTCCTGAAGGTAGCAAACATTATGAAAGACATCTGATTGATCTTGTAAACGACTGGCGTACCCAATGGAACAATAAAAACCTGCCTTTCGTCATTGTGCAACTTGCGAATTACCAACAAAGAAGCAAGGTGCCTGTAGAAAGCGGCAACGCACAAGTACCTGAAGCACAACGCAAGGCAAGTCTCCAGTTAAAGATTGTCGGACTGGCCACTGCCATTGATTTAGGTGAAAGTACTGCTATTCATCCACTCAACAAAAAAGACTTGGCACACCGTTGTGTGCTTCAAATGAACAAACTTTCTTTCGGTGAGAAGAATATCGTAGCGGAAGGACCTATGGCTGAAGCTGCCGAATTAAAAGAAAACGGTCGGATCGTTATCTCTTTCAGGCAAGGAACAGGCTCTTTAAAGCAAGCTAAATCATTAGAAGGCATTGCCATTGCTGCCAATGATGGAAAATATAAATTTGTAGAGGCCTATACCGAAGGGGATAAAGTAATTGCTTTATGGAACGGAAAAGGAATACCGGCAAGCAACCGCTATGCATGGGAAAACAATCCACC
>NZ_JBCOCI010000540.1:812-1055 GCF_040929485.1 Phocaeicola sp. RTP21198st1_B8_RTP21198_201120
AATAGAATATACGGTTACTGTGAAACATAAGATCAATGATTAACAACAAATTACTAAATATTGAAACCATGAAAAAGTTATTTCTATTCTTCTACCTCTCTGTTGTGAGTATAGCGGCATTTGCCGCTGAACAATTTGTAATATTCACACCGGCCGGTAATCATTTTCCGTTGGTTGCCAACGGAGTTCCTTGTCCGATATACATAGATTCTTCCGAAGACAAAGGGGTAATGATTGCTGCCG
>NZ_JBCOCI010000541.1:0-1054 GCF_040929485.1 Phocaeicola sp. RTP21198st1_B8_RTP21198_201120
GATCAAGGTGGAGATGCCAGCAAATCGGCTATTGAAAAGTATTGTGCTAAGAACTTACGTTGCAAAGCGTTTGCCAGCCTTGGTATGAAGCGATATTTGTCAGCTCTGCAGTATGTGTCTGCAGTTATCGGTAATAGCTCAAGTGGCATACTCGAAGTTCCTTCTGCACACATTCCGACCCTCAATATTGGTGATCGCCAAAATGGTCGCACAAAGAGTGAATCAACTGTAGATTGCAAGTCAGACAAGGCTTCGGTTATTGAAGGCTTGAACAAAGTTCTTTCACCGGAGTTTAAGTTATTTTGCAAGACTACAACAAACCCATACGATAAGGAGGGTACTGCAGATGCTATTTTCAAGGTAATCTCCACCTATCCTCTCGAACAATTACAACAAAAGAAATTCTATAATCTTTAAGTTTATGGACAACAATATATTGGTAGTGATTCCTGCTCGTGGAGGCAGCAAAGGACTCCCTGGAAAGAATATCAAAGACCTTTGCGGAAAGCCACTGATTGCATATAGCATTGATGTGGCGCGTGCTATCACATCTGATGAAAATATTTGTGTTTCAACTGATGACCAGAAGATCATCGATGCAGTAGAGAACTATGGGCTGCATGTACCTTTCGTGCGTCCGGCAGAATTTGCTACCGATACCGCTACTACCAATGACATGTTGCTCCATGCTGTAGATTTCTTCGAGAAGAAAGGCAAGCACTTTGACCGCATGTTGCTTCTCCAACCTACATCTCCTCTACGTAAAGTGGATGAAGTAAAGGAAGCAATGCTGCTCTATAGTGATGAGATTGATATGGTAGTGTCGGTAACAAAGTCACATGCACCTGCTGTTCTCTGTAACGACAACGAAGATGGTTATGTAGAACTCGTATACAATAAAAAAGCTGAAGGTCGACAGGCACTTCCTACTTTCTATGAGTTTAATGGTGCTATCTATGTAATCAATATTGAAGCACTCAAAGAGAAAGGACTTGGCGGTTTTACTAAACGTGTAAAATATGTTATGTCTAAGGAATCATCTGTAGATATAGAT
>NZ_JBCOCI010000542.1:0-1054 GCF_040929485.1 Phocaeicola sp. RTP21198st1_B8_RTP21198_201120
CCGATAGCGTGACCATCAGCTATCTTTTCACTCGCGACGATGGCTATCAGGATGGAGAGGAATATACGATTCCGATACTGGCACAGGGAACTGAATTGGCGGAGGGCACATTGGGTATTCTGTCCGATGCAAAGACGGTTAAAGTGCAATCCGGCGAGGATGAAGAAGTGATGGTGAGTATCACTGACAATCAGTTGGACATCTATAAAGAATCAGTGAATTACTTGACAGGATACAAATATTTGTGCAATGAGCAGCTGGCATCCAAGTTAATCGGTTTGTTGGCTTACCAACAGTATATGCAGAGTAAGGGTGAAAAGGTGAAAGTAGATAAAGCAATTCGACCTATCATCCATCGACTGACGAATCATCAGAACAAACATCAGTTATGGTCGTGGTGGGGGAACTCTGAAAATACTTCTTTCTGGATGTCTGCGCATATTCTGCGGGCTTTGAAGATGGCGCAAGATGCAGGTTATCCTGTGGAGTTGAATCTGAATGGTTTGAAAGTGGAGTATGCTCATACGCGTCCTTATCGAGGAATGAAACTGGAAGATATAGAAATACTTCATGCTCTGCATGAGTGGAAAGTAGAGGCGGATTATTCTTCGGCAGTCAGATTATTGGAACCTTTCGTCCGGCAATTGGAACAGAAAGAAGACTCGTTGGCAAATAGAAACAAGTATTATCGTCCTCTTTCATACTTGAAAGAGAAGCTGCTTCTCTGGGAAATCAAGCAACAGGTGGATTCGGTGAATGTGGGTGATAGCGTACGTCCTTATCTGAAAAAGGATATGCTGGAAGGTGTTTACTGTGACGACGGACGGCGTACTTATTATTGGGAGGGAAATCAGATGATAAATACATTGATAGCCTACCGGATTATTAAAAATGACCCTTCCCTGTGTAAGTTGAAAGAAAATATGCAATTGTATATTTTGCGGACTAAGGAGCGCGGATGGAATACGTATCAGGCTTCTTCGGCTGTGGCAACTGTTCTGACCGATTTGCTGGCAGGTTCCGGAGGGATGTCAGGAACGTCGGTGTCTGTGAG
>NZ_JBCOCI010000543.1:0-725 GCF_040929485.1 Phocaeicola sp. RTP21198st1_B8_RTP21198_201120
GTTCAACAAGGGCAAGCGCGATTCGGAGTTCAAGCTGGAAGCCAAGACGGGGGAACTGCGTAACAACACGGCTGTCATCGAAGCCATGACGGAAGATTGGAACCGCTTTCTTTCCGTTGTGCAGACGGACAAGGAGGGCAACCGCCTGAATGCGGTCAAGGTGGACGGCGTGGATTCTACCGATGAAAAGGTTATCGGAAAGCGTTTGCAGGAGATAGCCAAGAACGCCACTACGGGCGGGCTGTACAAGCCTGTCGGGGAACTTTACGGCTTTCCGATAAAGGTGGTAAGCGAGAGGATACTCAAAGAGGGGCTGGAGTTTACCGATAACCGCTTCGTGGTGGAGGGAAACTACAAGTACACCTACAACAACGGGCATCTGGCGATGGCTGATTCGGTAGCCGCCGCACGTAATTTCCTGAACGCATTGGAGCGGATTCCGTCCATAATCGACCAGTACAAGGGAAAGAACGAGGTGCTGGAAAAGGAAGTTCCGCAGTTGCAGGAGATAGCGGGCAAGGTATGGAAAAAGGAGGACGAACTGAAACAGCTTAAGTCCGAACTTGCCGCACTTGACCGAAAGATACAGCTGGAACTTGCGCCGCCTACGCAGGAAGCCGACGAAAAAGAAAAGGATGGACAGGAGGTCAAGCCTGTTTCGGAAGGTGTACGGAGCATATCGCCACAACAAACTGATGATGCACCGCAGATACGCAGCCCGGTGA
>NZ_JBCOCI010000543.1:735-1051 GCF_040929485.1 Phocaeicola sp. RTP21198st1_B8_RTP21198_201120
CAACATCATTGGCGACCATGTCATCATCGGACGACCGGGTTTTCAGTTAAAGAATAAAAACCGATCGAAAGGGATAAAAATTTAAAATTAGGAATTTTATATAAAATATTAATAGGGGCTATCCAAAAGGTCTAAAAGTAAATCATATCCCCTCTGCAAGTATCTGTAGGAGAGTGATTGCAAGACTTTCTTTCTTTTTGGGCAGCCTCTATTAAATTTATTTGCTCTTTCTTGATTTATGTTTATAAACATTATACCAAAAACATTCCAACTAACCTTGTTTATGTTTTGTCAGCCACCATTTGCACAACCATAT
>NZ_JBCOCI010000544.1:0-1050 GCF_040929485.1 Phocaeicola sp. RTP21198st1_B8_RTP21198_201120
TCGTAGGGCACGAGCGTCAGTGTGCAATGAAATTCTATCGGTTGAGGTTCAGTAAAGAAAGAAAGGGAGTATTGGCAGATCGCACAATCATCAGATGATTGGTGAGAATGCTTTGCATGGGAACACGACTTTTCATCCTCACTTCCATGATAGTGAAAGGTCTTCACTACAAAGAAGGGAATGAATGTCATGAATAACATCCATGCTATATATACCCTTATATTTTTCTTTTGATACATTCTCCCTCTATTGATTAATAGAATAGCGGGACAAATATAACAGTATGAAAAATAATCAGCAAGTTATACATCTTAATATGTGTTACCGTGAATGACAAAAAACACAAAGCTGTCAGTAACAGCACGAGGATTTTTTAGTTGATTATCATTCTTCATGTTGCCAGACATAAAACACGGTTCTTCCAGCTCCACGTTTACGAAGAATCCCTTTGTCAATGAAAATATTCAAATCATCTATTGCTTTCAGCCGGGAAAGTCCGGTCAGGCTACTATATTCCAATCGGGTAATACCACCATTTTTCTTTAGAAATTCCTGTAAAAGCTGTTGGCGTTGCTCCATAGAAAATTCCACTTTTTGAGAAGAGTGTTTGGATTTGTCCACACGTTCCAACTCTATTTCACGCTTAATCTTCCTTTTGAACCCTTTGGAAGTGCGCAAATGCACGTTATCAAAACAGATTGATTCGGCACGAATCTCACGTTTAGTCATTACTTTATGCGTACATTTCAAAGAGATGCTAAAATGCCCGAGTTCGCCAAGTTCTACAATAGTTAGACGAAAATTAAACTACAGTCAGACGAAAAGTACACTATAGTCAGACGATTAATCTATCGCATACAAAGGTATAACTTTATGCGATACGACCTTTAAATCTTAGGAGGAAAAAGACAATTCCTCCCAAGAATTTAATCACCCAACAGTAATTTAGTCACAGCGGCAGTATTCAATGCCCATTCACGAGTATATATCTCGTCCGCTTCCGGAATATCAACTAACTTCAATCCCTGTGCCTGTGCTTTGACAGCTAAC
>NZ_JBCOCI010000545.1:0-390 GCF_040929485.1 Phocaeicola sp. RTP21198st1_B8_RTP21198_201120
ATAATAAACAAAATATCTGCGTATGTAGTGTACAAATGTGATTTAAATGTGAATTCAATCTTCATATCTTCAATGTTTTCACTACTAAAAGAATCAAGATAGCCCATAATTTTTGGGCGAAGAAGATTAATATTACGCTTAAGTGACCAAGAATTGTCCCAGTTATCATTATCAATCAGAACAAGAAACAAACGGTTTTCTGCACCAAATCTCATATCTCCTTGGTTCTCATACAACCATTTTGATAATTCCTTTGGATTGTCAAGTGCATACGAGAGTATTTCTTGTCTTCTATTTTTAGTTGTGTCAAGCACATCATTGGCAGCTTGAGTATTCACATCTTTAAGTTTTGCAATAATCTGATAATTAATAACATCATCACTTGCATCC
>NZ_JBCOCI010000545.1:400-1048 GCF_040929485.1 Phocaeicola sp. RTP21198st1_B8_RTP21198_201120
TTTCAAATCGAATGGGATACCATCAACAAAGAAGTCAACACCCTTTACCTGACCTACTGTTGGAATAACAGAGACATGAGACTTAAAAACATGCTCAATAAGAATTGATGACCAATGATTGTACCAACTACTCATGACATAGCCATAAGCAGCATCACCAATCTCAGGAACCTTCGACTGAAGTTCGTCATAAGAGATTATAGCTTTAACATATCTAGTAACCAAATACTTATCTAAAGAGTTTGTATGGTCACCTCCCCATTTAAATGACTGAACTTTATACAAATCATTTGACAGAGTCTCGATATCAAGAACGCTGAGTTGCTTTTGATTTTCAGCCTCAGAAAAATCATCAAGAAGACGAATAGAGCCTTCAATATCATTTTTCATTGTGTCAAAAAGTTCACACCATATCTTCTTAACACCAGTTGTCTGTGGTGAAATTCCCGAGAACTGAAGGAAGTCGTTTTGAGGCTCCTTTTTACTGATAGATTTCAACTTTAACCACAAAAGGGCTTCTCTGTTGAATGTAAAATCAACTAAGTCCTGTTTGTCAAATTTGGTTTCCCATTGTTTAAAATCACCCATATCTTAATTATTTAATGACCAGTTTCCATCTTCACCAATGTGATAATTCTCATTTAATAC
>NZ_JBCOCI010000546.1:0-1047 GCF_040929485.1 Phocaeicola sp. RTP21198st1_B8_RTP21198_201120
ACCGAGGCTCGTTTCCAAGCTTTCGCAGAGAATAACTTCTTGTTTACTCATGATTCTTTTGCTTTTTTACTCTGCAAATGTATATAAAATATCTTTTTTTACTTACTTTTGTCTCATTAAAACGTTTAATCATGAAAGCATTATTACCTGTATATTGTCGTCCTTTAGGATATGTTGTCTTGTTGGTAGCTCTGTTCATCCCTTTTATTTTGGTGATGCAGGGAGTAGTAACTGATACTAATTTGTTGTTTTATAAAGAATGTACAAAGTTGTTGATGATGGCAGGATGCTTGTTAATAATCTTTGCATTAAGTAAGAATGAAAGCCGTGAAACGGAGCAAATCCGGAACTCGGCTGTTCGTAATGCCATCTTTTTGACATTCTTGTTCGTCTTTGGTGGTATGTTGTGGCGTGTTATGCAAGGAGATGTGATAAACGTCGATACTTCCTCTTTCCTGACTTTTCTGGTTTTTAATGTGCTTTGTCTGGAGTTTGGTCTGAAAAAAGCGCTTGTTGATCGATTCTTTAAAAGATAATTTTCTTTTCAATTAAACCTTTTGCGATTCGATTTGTCAAAAAGACATTGTTATTGCTACTAATATAATCGTAAATAAGGTAAATGAAAAGATTTTCAGCAGGGTTGGTGCTGATGTTGCTATGCACCTTCTCAATTTTTGCACAGAATAAGGTTATTACCGTTTCGGGACGTGTGGTGGAATCCGATACTAAAGAGCCCGCAGCGCAGGCTACAGTTCAATTGCTATCATTACCTGATAGTGCTTATGCCGCCGGTATAGCCAGTAGTAACCAGGGATGGTTTACTCTCCCCAAAGTAAAAGCCGGAAAATATGTGTTGAAAGTTTCCTATATTGGATTCCGAACCAAGCTCGTACCGGTACAATTATCTGCTAACGCCACTGATAAAAAATTGGGAACCATTACATTGGATCCGGATGCTGTCATGCTGAAGGAAGCGGTGATTACTGCCGAAGCTCCTCCTGTTACTGTAAAAGCTGACACGACAGAGTATTCTGCAGCAGCTTATCC
>NZ_JBCOCI010000547.1:0-1013 GCF_040929485.1 Phocaeicola sp. RTP21198st1_B8_RTP21198_201120
GCTGGCAATAAAACTGGTCACCGGAACGCCCAGCACCATGCCGGCGGACACACCGACAAAGACTTTAGAAACAGCCTTGGGAGCCTGTTCCTTGCTGACAGACGCCGCGGCTACTGTAAAAGCCATAGAGACATATACCGGATGCAGGAAAGCGGGAAGTATCCGAGCAATCAACAATACTGTGAAATTAGAGGTGAACATGGATATTACATTACTTATTGTAAACAATCCCAATGCCAGCAACATTACTTTCTTCCGGTTAATCCCCGAAAATAATAAAGGCGTCACAGGGGCTGACGCAGCCACCACCAATGCAAAAACACTTACCGTCCAGCCGGCTTGAGGTACGGAAACATTAAAAGTTGTGGCTATCAAGGGCAGGATCCCCACTACTCCCATTTCGGTGTTTATAATTCCAAATACACCGACCGTAAGGATAAAGACGAGCAAACCGCCCGAATTGAGTTTTAATTTATTTTTTTGTTCCATAGTTACTATATGCTATTTATAATTCCAATCCCATTTTATAGGCGTTTTCAAGATGTACTTTATCAATCTGCCGTGCCAGTTTCTCGCATCCGGTACAACCACCGGCACAATATAATCCCACTTCATTCCAACCTAACGCCTGATTGAGAAGACGAAAATATCGTATGGGCTGTTCGAAGGTCGTATCATTATCATCACCGGCTGTCATCAGCAATACCGAATCTTTTTGAGGATATTTATCATCGACAGAAATGGCATAAAGTCTATCAATGAACGATTTCAGCTTTGCTGTAATTGTCCAAAAGTAAAGAGGAGAAGCCATAACCACTGTATCACATGCCGCAAACAAAGGATATATATCCTCCATGCCGTCGCGAACAGCACACTGATGTGCAAGACGCTGGCACACTCCACATCCCCGGCACCCTTCTATCCGCATATTACCCAGATAAACCTTCGTCACAGAATGTCCGCGCTCTACCAATCCTTTAATGTATGCATCGGTCAGTCGGTCTGTATTGCCG
>NZ_JBCOCI010000548.1:0-1046 GCF_040929485.1 Phocaeicola sp. RTP21198st1_B8_RTP21198_201120
GCGTTTATCTTTTTCCATGCGTAAGCAAAACCTGCCGCCTGTTTCTGAAAATCCTCATCTGAATATGTAGGAGAATTTACACCTGCCTCTGAAAGCCATACAGAACGCTTAACAGTCCCTTTATACTTATTTTCTTTAGACAAAGCCCATTTATTCAACACCTCTAAATTCTTGAATGTTATATACTTTGTATCCATAGAGTAAGTTGCATCCGGGTCAAGCCATGTACAAGGATTAAATAATGATTGCGCATAACTATGATATGCCATAGCCCATTGGAAATCTCCCTCAACCCGACTATAAGTGTTCAACAAATCAACAATGTCTTTACTAGTATACCATCCCACATTAGAAATATCAGTCCACGAATGTGAAAAAGAAGCGAACACCTCTGCATGTTCATCATACTGACGCACAATATTATAACACATACGCATAGACTTTATATAAGTATCCGAAAAGATAGTAACAGGCTTCACTCCCATATTTGTCCATGAGAGCCCACCATCAACCTCATTATGCATAATCCAATGAGAGATACGTCCATAGCGATTATCTGATCTACAATACCTTCTAGCTAAAAAATCAAGTGCCGCAGCATAGCAATTTACCGACTCCAAAGTTGTCATATTAGGCATCGTATAAGTTCCTTCACTATAATCCGGATGCTGTAATAATTCTCCAATTCCCGTATCTACACTTCGTGAAGCCGGATCAATTAAAATAATTGCCGCAACGGAGATATTCCTTTTTTTTGTTGCTTCTAATAAAACTTTGTCTAAAGTATTATTGAGATACTCTTCATCCATATAATACGTTTTTCCTCCATACAGATGTTCTATATCTCCTGCTTTGGGAGTAAGATGCATAAAATGAGTAATACAAACATTAATTGTAGCACTACTAATACCCAATAAACTTAAATCTGATATAAACGAATTTGCAGTAAGACCTCCCAGTCCTTTCTTAGAAGTCAATGTAATAGGAGATAAATGTTGATATGCCCAAATTTCATCTGCATGTCGTGCATGAGACACCAATTGGTC
>NZ_JBCOCI010000549.1:0-1044 GCF_040929485.1 Phocaeicola sp. RTP21198st1_B8_RTP21198_201120
TTTGGTTTCAATTATCGCAAAATGAAGTCCTTCAATAGAAGTATGCTGGTGAGTGGAGTATTCAATACTTCTCAAACAGTTCAGATGGCTAATATGGTGAACTTTGATTCATACGGAGACTTTGATCCGTTCAAGGAAGCTGCTTTGAGGAGCGATGATGCTTTTCAGAATCCTGAATTGCCTTGGTTGGGTATCATGGGATATAATGCACATTTAGTGAATCCTGTTTATGGAGAAGTAGATCCGAAGAAAGAGGATAAAGAAGATCCTCCTTTTGAGGGATATGAACCCTATTTTCAGGCAGGAGATGCTGTGAGCCAGTCTTATCGTTCGAAAGAAAGTGGAGGTATCCATTCTTTTGATTTGAATGGTGCGCTGAATTTTTATGATCGTTTTTATGTTGGAGCAACATTAGGACTTTATAGTGTAAACTATGACAGAACTAGTGAATATAATGAAGACTTTACTGATAAGGACGGAAATGGTCATGGAGGATATACGTTGGGAAATGACTTTTGGGTAGATGGTAGTGGAGTTGATTTTAAACTTGGTTTTATTCTTCGTCCTTTTGAGTCATCCTCATTCCGCATTGGTGCTGCTGTACATACTCCGACTTTCTTTAGTTTGAAGGAACGGAATACTGCTTATCTTCGTTTCGACTTGAGTGAAGATTTAAATGATATTACCAAACCTTATGATGCTCGTGGAAATGATACTGAAGGAGAATATGAATATAAGTTAATTACTCCGTGGAAGTTTAATGCAAGTATGGGATATACTATTGGTTCTTCTGTAGCATTGGGAGTTGAGTATGAATATTCAGACCGCACTTCAGCTAAAATGAAAGATCCGGACGGATATGAATTGGGACAGACTGCAGACATTAAAGCAATGATGAAGGCAGTTCATACACTGCGTGTTGGAGCTGAATTTAAGTTAGCACCGGAATTTGCATTCCGTTTAGGATATAATCATATTACTGCTCCTTTGAAATCAGATGCTTTTAAGTATCTTCCTGTAAATTCAATGCGTACTGATACGGAG
>NZ_JBCOCI010000550.1:0-1044 GCF_040929485.1 Phocaeicola sp. RTP21198st1_B8_RTP21198_201120
GAGATATTCTTTATACTTGTTACAGAATACGGTATCAAGCATTTCAAATGTACATTTGTTGTGGCAGAACCTGCTGAAATGTTTATAGGCTGCATCACACTTCGCAAAGTTTCTGTTGACAATATTCTTGAAGTATGCAAGAAAGTCCTCCTTTAGACGGTCCTGGTTAAAGAAGTCATATTTCTCATTAATTACCTCTATGAATACCTTACACCGAATAGCTTCAGCTTTAGCCAGAATAGCTTCATTATACTTTTTCTGTTGTGTAGAAATGGGGTTGGCATATATATACATGCCAAGCGAACGCCGACGAATCAGTTCCATTGTTTCAGGATTTCTATAGCCTGGCCAAAAGTCCAGAAATAATGATTTAGTACCATTTCGTCTATCTCGCATACGGAGAGTTACTGATTTACAATACTGCATATTATTTGTTTTTATAGTTTTATGTCTCAAAATTCTCGAATGATATATTGCTGACATCGGTAAATTGAAAGTAAATATCACTATATATCAATATTTGCTATAAAATCATCTTCTGAGAACCGTTTTTCCATTAACCGGTCAAATTCTTCTTTTCTAAAAAAGATGAATTTCTGCTTCTTTACTCTGGTGAGCTTATAGTGATTGACGTAATAGAAGACAAGTGAATTTGTAAGATTATATTTCTTTGTAGCTTCTTCTACGGAATAATACCTGTCTCTACCAACAAAATATCCATTCTTTATTTCCTCTATGTGTTGTTTGGAATAATAGGTACTACCATACTCAACCTTTGCTGGAATCTTATGTCTATGAATAAAAGATCGTACACCATCTGCTGTCATTTTAAATGTTGTACGCATTTCCTCTGGCGTTATCCAGTCTGTGATTTCTGCATACTTATTCTTTTTGTTGTATAACAGGTCAATGGATCCCTTCTCATAGAAATTAAATCCTTTCAGTGCTATCTTAGGTATGTTGTTCTCTCTTGTTATAACTCCAGCATGCTTTATTGATATTTTAAACATCTCTGCTACCTCATCAGTAGAATAGTATCCTTCA
>NZ_JBCOCI010000551.1:0-1043 GCF_040929485.1 Phocaeicola sp. RTP21198st1_B8_RTP21198_201120
AAGCAGGAGTTTTAATTATTGATGATGAAGCTGATCAAGCAAGTCTGAATGGCTATGCTTACAAAAATAGTAAATCAGAAGAATGGGAAGATGATGAATATACAACTACATATAGTAGTATCATGAAATTAAAGGGGGCTTTGGCAAACCATTCCTACATACAATATACGGCAACTCCGCAAGGACCATTGTTAATAAGTATAATGGACTTACTATCACCTAAGCATCATACTGTTTTGACTCCTGGCAAAACTTATACTGGTGGCAAAACTTTTTTTTGTGATGAGCCAGGTTTAATCATAACAATTCCTGAAGGAGAAGTTTTTCATTCAAAGCACAATAACCTTGCTGATTGTCCGGATTCACTTGTAAACGCCTTACAGTTACATTTAATGGGTGTTGCTATCATAGTAAAACTTTTACAGAAAGAATCTTTTTTATCTATGATGATACATGCGGATAGAGATCAAGATGCGAGCGAGAAATTTTATAGATGGATAAAAAATATCATTGATGCATGGTCGAATATTTTAGCTAATGGAGAACAAGACCTGGGCTACCAAGAATTGAAAGATAGCTTTGCAAAATGTTATCCAGAATCTATACGGATGTATGAAGCTCACAATGAGTCAGCCCCATCCTTTGAGGATATCTGGTGCTGTATAGATGATATCATTCTTGACACCAATGTTGAATTAGTTATAAGCAGGAATAAGAGACAAGGTGAAAATAAAGAGATTGATTGGGCTAGCAGTTGTTCTCACATATTGGTTGGAGCAGATATGCTTAATCGGGGTTTTACTGTAGAGCATCTTGCAGTAACATATATGCCGAGATGTAGTGTCGGAAAATCTACCGCAGATACAATTCAACAGCGATGTCGTTTTTTTGGATATAAGCAAAATTATCTTTGGTCATGCCGTGTGTTTTTACCTTTTGAGGTAATAATTGAATACAAAGAATATGTAGAGCATGAAGAAGAAATGAGAAAATGGCTTCTCGATAATAAAAACCTTGAAGATGTTGAGCGACTACTATTAATC
>NZ_JBCOCI010000552.1:0-1043 GCF_040929485.1 Phocaeicola sp. RTP21198st1_B8_RTP21198_201120
AAGATATTTCTCTTTCACCTTCTGTGCTTCTTCAAACTTCATCTCACCGGCTAATGTCTGCATCCTTTCCAGTAGCATACGGCTGATTTCTTGTGTATTTCCTTTCAGGATCTCTTTGATTTCATCAATGTTTTTGAGATAATCCTCCTGTGATTGTAGCCCGATGCATGGTCCTGCGCAGTTCTTTATATGATATTCCAGGCATACGTTAAACTTACCAGCCCGTATATTCTCCGGAGTTAGGTTTAAACTGCAAGTTCGCAAAGGATATAAATGCTTTATCAGATCCAGTACCGCATACATAGATGGTATGTGACTATACGGTCCATAATACGAAGAACCGTTCCTGATAATCTTCCTTGTTCTGAAAACTCTGGGAAAATACTCGTTTTGTACGCAAATAGAAGGGTATGTCTTGTCATCCTTTAATAGAACGTTGTAGCGCGGCTTATATTTCTTTATCAGATTATTCTCCAGCAATAACGCATCTTCTTCCGTGTTGACTACAATATAACGAATATCGGCGATTTTGCTGACCAGCACTCGTGTCTTTCCCGGTTCATGCTCTTTGCTGAAGTAGGAGTAGACTCTTTTTTTTAGATTTTTAGCCTTTCCAACGTATATAATTGTACCCTCCGTGTTCAGGTATTGGTAAATACCCGGCTTCTCGGGAAGGTTGGCTACAATCCCTTTCAAATATTCATTGGCTCTGCTTTCTGGTTCTGTATTCATAATTGTTAGGTACGAAAGATCGCTAGCTGCTTACTTTTGACACATTCTCTGCAAATAGAGGTAAGTCCTTTATAAAGACAATACCGATTCTACTTCTACGTCATCTCCGAACAATAATTTTCCATTCAGTTCTTTCAATTCGATGATGAAGTTTACATATACCTTTTTAGGCTTTAGTCTTTTCACCAATTCGCAAGCTGCTTTCATGGTGCCTCCTGTTGCCAGCAAATCATCATGTAGTAGAATTACGTCGTTTTCGTCCAGTGCATCTTTGTGAATTTGCACCGTGTCTTTGCCATACTCCTTATCGT
>NZ_JBCOCI010000553.1:0-1043 GCF_040929485.1 Phocaeicola sp. RTP21198st1_B8_RTP21198_201120
TCGTATAAGAGCTTCCATTGATACTTTGCGTAAATTGTTGAGAGGCTCTGGATTTTTCCATTTAAAACAGACACAATTTTTAGTCATATTAGCTACCGTATTGATTAGTGCGGCACCTTTGAATACATAATATATTGTTCGTGCACTTTGGAGAATTCCAATGTTGGCATTATCCACTGTTACAGGTAATACATATTTTTGGTCACGATCTAACGATAGTAAATTCTCAAAAACAATTGTAATTTCACTGGATTGGACAGAACCTGCAGGAATGACAACCTCCGGTTCCGGTATTTTATAACAGTTTGTTGGCAATGCAATTGTCTGATCATAATAGCCTTCATTGTAAGTACTTACTAATGATGGATCTGCTGCTATGTGGATTGTAACATCTTCCGATTCTTGTTTAGCAATTGCTACCTTAAAACTACGCTGTTCACTGTCATTAGAACCTTTTAGGAATATGCTGTTAACTTTGATTGTATTATCTACAAATACATTGTTGTCAAAGTTTTCCATGTCATTGCAGCTTGTCAGAAAACCTGTGAGCAATGCCGCTGAAATCAGATATAAATTTACTCGTTTCATCTTTTTCTATTTTTTTGCTGCAGGGTTAATAATTTGTATAGCTTCTCTCACATATTGATAAGCATTGTTTACGTTATAATAGTCTCGTTCGATATTATAAATAGACAAACCTGCTTTCTCATAGTTGATAGCATCACCTGATACCCAGTAAGCTGCTTCTGTGAGTGCACGTTTTGCTCCATTGTCATATAATCCAGTAGTTTTATTATTAGGGTCAGTTGTGCTAACAGACACAATGAAGCTTCCAGGTACTCCTTCTTCCATGATTGCCATTTCTGCATTATAGGAAAGTTCGGTTACGGTTGTTACATTTGATGTGTTCAGGATAATGTGTCTGAATGACTCTAGTATCGTTTTATCTACTAGGTTTTGTGGCTTTCCTTCCAATGTAAATGTTTTATCTTTATGTTGTTCCATCCAAGTTTTGATAGGACTAAAGAAAGCATTTTGTATAG
>NZ_JBCOCI010000554.1:0-1043 GCF_040929485.1 Phocaeicola sp. RTP21198st1_B8_RTP21198_201120
ACATCTTATCATCCGTTTCCGGTACTCCGAGGTATTTAATCACCCCTTCGTAATCGCTATATGGAACGGCGGTCGTTTTCTTGTCTTCTATAAAATCTTTCGTACGGAAAGAGAAGTCTCCGGTAAAACGTAATTTGTTGTCCAGCATGGTTATATTCAGGGTAGTCGTATTTTTCAGCGTTTTCGTTGTACGCTTTATCCAGTTGTTACCCGTTACCAGTCCACCGACGGAACGTGCACCGGAGTGTGTCAAGGTGCCGTCCGGATTGAAGATTGGCTCGGACGGATGGCCTTCCATATTGATCGCTTTCCAAACCAGACCTTCATTCTGCTCTACATAACCCAATGGCTGCGTATATTTATCATGAGTATAGTCTATATTATTAGAAATTTTCAGCCAGTCGAACACCTGTGCACTGATTTTGGTACGCATATTCATAGTGCGGTAGGTATCCGAGTTATAATTGAACAGACCGTCGTAATCGTATAAACGTGCGGAAGTGTAGTAACTGATTTTTCCGTTCGAACCGCTAATGGATACATTATGCGACTGTGCAAACGTATGATCCTTATAAAGCGCGTCATAGTAATCTTCATTTCCATAGTATGTATACTTTCCATCGGGACCAACCGCTGCCTGTAATGTATTTCCTGCCAACTTCCGCTGCCGGAAAGTCTCCAACCATTCTTTTGAGAAAGGTTGTGATTTATTAATGCTGGTAGGCTCTATCCCGCGGTAATTGTATTCCGCCTCGCGAAACAGATAAGCCCAGACATAACCGTCATCAACAACATCCGGCACAGCATACGGAGTCTCATAGGAGAAGTTCCCCGTATAATTGACTGTAAACTTATCTTTTTGCTTTGACGGATCTTTTGTTGTAATCAGGACAACCCCATACGGAGCACGTGAACCATAGATGGCTGCCGAAGCCGCATCTTTTAATACGGACACGCTTTCTATATCGTTCGGATTCAACATGGCCGGATCACCTTCTACACCGTCGATCAATACCAGCGCACTACCGCCCGCTCCGATAGAC
>NZ_JBCOCI010000555.1:0-1040 GCF_040929485.1 Phocaeicola sp. RTP21198st1_B8_RTP21198_201120
CGGAATTTGTATTTGAAAATGGTGTAATGTTTGACCGGGATCCTATTGAATCCGTATATTATGCCTCTTGTACGGTTAATGGAAGTAAAGATGTTTCTGGTGTAATCATTAATGTGGATAAAACAACTAAGCAGGTGCTGGATGCAAAAGCAAGTAGTCTGAAAGTTACTGGTAGTTCGCAGAAAGCTCTTTGCCGTCCAATGATTACGATTTTTAAATAGTCACTATTCGACCTTACTCAATAGAAATTCAAGGAAAGTGGGATCCCCCATCCCGCTTTACCTTCTTCTTACATTGAAACTTTTGAAAATAGCCCTCTAATCTTATACCTAGAAAAGAAAATAATATGCACACCACATTTCGCCTATCGGTTTTTCTTTTGTTCATGGTACAGTTATTCTGTAGCTGTACATCTGACTCGCTGCCCGAACCGGACAGTACGCAGCCAGAGACGCCTGCCAGAATTCCCGATGCCTATCAGGATAAGATACGGACACAACCTTATCCCAAAGCAGATAATGAATTGTATCTGAATCCTGCTCCTCTAATTGTTCCTCAAGCCATGAAGACGGGCGAAAGACTGCAATTTTCCCTTTCGCGCACTGAAGATTTCAGCAGTTCCGAAACGCTACTTTCCGAACCGCAGGAATGGTGTATGTATAATCTTCATCGTCGTTTGGAGGTCGGTACATGGTATTGGCGCTTTCGTTCCACCAACCTTAATGGAACTGCGCCCGGTGAATGGAGTGCTATTTATCGTTTCGAAGTAAAGAATGATACACCGGAATTTGTAACACCTCCTTTTCAGACATTCTTAGCAAATGTTCCCCGTCTGCATCCTCGTATTTACTGTTTTTTAGACGACCGTATCGGAGAGGCTCGTAACCGTGTCACTTCACACCCTGAATATGCAGAACTACAAAGTCGTGCTTCTCAGGCATTGAAAGCCGAATACACCGGAATGACTGATTTATATAGTCGTGCAGAAGAGCTCCGGCAACATGCCACTTATCTTTATCAGACCTATCATCTAACCCAAA
>NZ_JBCOCI010000556.1:0-1039 GCF_040929485.1 Phocaeicola sp. RTP21198st1_B8_RTP21198_201120
GTTCTGGGCCAGGAAGCCCGCATCACGTCCCATCACCTCGACAAAGAAAATGCGGTCGTGTGAGGTTGAGGTGTCTCTTATTTTATCCACACATTCAACAATTGTATTTAATGCCGTGTCGTATCCTATGGTGAAATCAGTACCATATAAATCATTGTCAATCGTACCGGGTAGTCCTATACATGTCACGTTATACTCTTCGGCAAAGATACGGGCTCCCGTCAGAGAACCGTCTCCACCGATAATAATCAGTGCACTGATATTTTCTTTTTGTATAACTTCATAGGCTTTCTTACGTCCTTCCGGAGTGGTAAAAGCTTCGGAACGCGCTGTTTTCAGTATAGTACCTCCCCTTTGAATAATACTGCTCACGTCTTCTGTTGTGAGTTCCTTTACTTCACCGGCAATCAGTCCTTCGTATCCCCTATAAATTCCCTTTATTTTAAAGCCGTTGAAGATGGCGGTACGGGTTACGGCGCGGATCGCTGCATTCATTCCTGACGCATCCCCTCCGGAAGTCAGGATTCCAATATACTTGTTATTCATAATTCATTTTATACAATTATTAGACAAAATCAGAAAGTAACTGCTTTAATTTTTTTCTATTATGAAAGATACGGCTTTTTATTGTACCTAGCGACACTCCTGTTTCTTGAGCTATTTCCCGATATTTGAATCCGGATATATACAACATAAAAGCGTTGTAATGTTCTTTAGGTAGTGTTTTAAGGGCTGCCCTTATCTCCTTGGCATCGTGACTATTGTCTATGAAAGCAAAAGAGTCATCTCTTAGCAGGAAATGATAGTCGGGTTCGGATAATATATATAAGTCTCCTTGGCTTTTTTTTATCCGGTAGTTATTTATAAAAGCGTTACGCATAATGATATACATCCAGCCTTTAAAATTTGTTTCAGGATCAAATTTATCCTTATTATCCAGAGCTTTCAACATTGTTTCCTGCAATAAATCCTCAGCATCGTGTTTGTCAGCTGTCAATTTATATGCAAAACCTAGCAGATCACTTTGCAGAGCTATTAA
>NZ_JBCOCI010000557.1:0-1038 GCF_040929485.1 Phocaeicola sp. RTP21198st1_B8_RTP21198_201120
TGACGGTGCTATGCGCGTAGACGGTAATTATGGTGCTACCAAAGGATATGAACCGAACAGTTACGGCGAATGGCAGGATTCTCCTACTATGAAAGAACCGCCTCTTAAAGTTACCGGTGAAGTTTACAACTACAATGAACGGGAATATGATGACGACTATTATAGCCAACCGGGTGACTTATTCCGACTGATGCCAGCTGAAGAACAACAATTATTGTTCGAAAATACAGCTCGCGCCATGGGAGACTCCGAATTGTTTATCAAACAACGTCATGTGCGCAACTGCTACAAAGCCGATCCTGCATATGGAACAGGAGTTGCCAAAGCGCTGGGTATTGACTTACAAGAGGCTTTGAAAGAATAATCTGCTATCACTTTCCTCTACAGGTACTCCTTCTTCCCAAAGAAAGAGTACCTGTTTTCTTATACCCCATAAGGTATAATTCATAAATCTACAACTAAATTTATACCCTAAAGGGTGTAAAATAGAAAATTTACATTATCTTTGTACCCAAAAGGGTATAATATGAATGATAAATCATTATCAGAATACGTCAAGCAAATGCGTAAAGAACATAACTTGACCCAAGTAGAGCTGTCCGAAAAATCAGGAGTCGGGTTACGTTTTGTACGCGAACTCGAACAGGGGAAACAGACTTTGCGTCTTGATAAAGTAAATCAAGTGCTTAGTCTCTTTGGAACGGAAGTGGGTGTTGTACCAATAAGTAAATTCAACAAGCTATGAGACAAGCACTCATATACAACCAAGACCAGTTGGCAGGATTGCTTACAGAAGATGAAAATGGCTATACCTTTCAATATGATACAGCCTACATTAAATCCAGCGATGCGGAATCTATCAGCCTCACACTGCCAATCTCGGAAAAGCCATATACAAGTCTAATATTATTCCCATTCTTTGACGGTCTTATTCCTGAAGGCTGGCTTTTAGATATTGCTGAAAAAAGTTGGAAGATAAATCGACGTGACCGTATGTCACTACTGCTTGCCTGTTGCAAAGATTGCATCGGTGCAGTT
>NZ_JBCOCI010000558.1:0-1037 GCF_040929485.1 Phocaeicola sp. RTP21198st1_B8_RTP21198_201120
GTGTTAAGCTCTTGTATGTTGATGCCGTAACGGGCTATTTTGCCACGGTTGTATTTCACTACCAATTGAGGTAATCCCATCGTCTGCTCAACGATGACATCTGCTGCTCCCGGCACTTTTTCTACAAAAGTAGCTGCTTCTTTGGCTCTTTCATATAATTCGTGCGTGTCTTCTCCATATAATTTGATGGCAATATCTGCTTTCGCTCCCGTCATCAGCTCGTTGAAGCGAAGCTGTATCGGTTGCGAGAAGTTGAATTCGGCACGTTCGGAGAGCGGAGCAAGTGCATCTTTCATTTTATCCACCATTTCTGCACGGCTTCCGGCACTTGTCCATTCTTTGAATGGTTTCATGATAATCATCACATCGGCGTCTTCCACCGCCATCGGGTCAGTGGGAACTTCCGCCGTTCCTATTTTGGCTACAACATGTTTGATTTCAGGGAATTTATCCATTAATGCTTTCTCTGCTAAGCGGGATACTTCGATACTTTCGGTCAGCGAACTTCCTGCGGGTAGTGTCATTTGCATGGCAAAATCACCTTCGTCCAAAGTGGGAATGAACTCTGCTCCCAGGCGGGTAAAGAGAAAAAGTGAACCGATCAGCGCGGAGAAGGCTATGATGACGGTACGCCATTTGTAACGAAGACAGGCGCGCAGGGTGTGCTGGTAGATCTTGTTCAGTTTCTCGAAGAAGCGGTCGGCAAGGGTGGGTTTCACAACAATGGTATGCTTCAGAAAGAGGGAGGCCATCATAGGAACATAAGTCAGTGAAAGAATTAAGGCTCCGATAATGCAGAACACAAGTGTTTTGGCCATGGGGGTGAAGTATTTCCCTTCAATCCCGTTCAATGTAAGGATGGGGAAGAAGACGATAAGGATAATCAACACTGCAAAAGTGGCCGAACGTGCAACGCCGGAAGCTCCTTTTTCCACTTCTTTGTCCATCTCTTTGCGGGTCAGTGTGCGGCCTCGGAATTGTTTTCCGTAAATGTGGGCGAGGATACCTTCCAATATAACGATAGAGCCATCTACTAC
>NZ_JBCOCI010000559.1:0-357 GCF_040929485.1 Phocaeicola sp. RTP21198st1_B8_RTP21198_201120
TCGCAGAGAGACAGAAGAAAGGCATCCGTCCTTAATTCACCATGTTTGTAAGTGCGGATGATATGAACAGTTCCATGAATATCGTACAGACCTATCAAGGCGGTATCGGAATGGGACAGCGTGACTATTATCTGGAGAATGACGAGCAGACTAAAAATATCCGTAATAAATATCAGGAACATATCGCCAAAATGTTCCAGTTGGCAGGTTATGATGAGGCTACTGCACAGAAAGCGGTGAAAGCGGTGATGAACATCGAAACTCGTCTGGCGAAAGCGGCTCGTTCACAAGTGGAATTGCGTGATCCTCATGCTAATTATAACAAGATGGATAGGGCGACGCTGAAAAAGAACTTCC
>NZ_JBCOCI010000559.1:441-732 GCF_040929485.1 Phocaeicola sp. RTP21198st1_B8_RTP21198_201120
AATTGTACCTCCAATGGGGATTGATAGATGCTGCCGCTTCTTATCTAAGCGATGATTTTGAAGCACAAAACTTCGACTTCTACAGTAGGACAATGTCTGGTAAGAAAGAAATGCAACCTCGCTGGAAACGTTCCGTGAGCACCGTAGATGGTGTACTTGGCGAAGTGGTAGGACAGATGTATGTAGAGAAGTACTTCCCGGCTGCTGCCAAAGAACGTATGGTTACACTGGTGAAGAACCTGCAAACTTCTTTGGGAGAACGTATCAAAGGTTTGGAATGGATGAGTGAAC
>NZ_JBCOCI010000559.1:802-1034 GCF_040929485.1 Phocaeicola sp. RTP21198st1_B8_RTP21198_201120
AGGTTATCCTGATAAATGGAAAGATTATTCTGCACTGGAGATCAAAGATGATTCTTACTGGGCAAATATCGAGCGTGCCAACGAATGGGATTACAACGAAATGATTGCCAAAGCCGGCAAACCGGTAGACAAGGATGAATGGTTGATGACTCCTCAAACAGTGAACGCTTATTATAACCCGACTACCAATGAAATCTGCTTCCCGGCAGCTATCCTGCAACCTCCGTTCTTC
>NZ_JBCOCI010000560.1:0-1033 GCF_040929485.1 Phocaeicola sp. RTP21198st1_B8_RTP21198_201120
TCTTTATACCATCCAAAATATTTGTTCCATGCAATTAAATCCGAACATCCTAAATAATAAGACTGATCCACACAAGTAGCCAAAGCGGTAAGGCGGGAAGTATCAATGGACTTATATAATCCGTTCAACTCCTTGATAAAAGGAATCGGATTATCATATTCAACAAACCTTTTTCCATCACTCACCAATATCTCATTACATATCCCCCAAAAACAAATAGAAGGGTGGTTGAACTTCTGATAAACCAACTCTTTTACCGCCAGACGGGCATTAACTTTAAATCCTTCCGTATCCACCAAACCGGTAAATGCCTGTCCACCAGGACCACACATAGGTATCTCCGTCCAAAGAATAATTCCATTCTCATCCGACAAATCATACATCGGTTCTGCGTGAGGATAATGAGCAAGACGCATCGCCGTTGCTCCGGACTCTTTTATTAGTTCCATATCCATTTTATAATCTTCCGGCAACAAGGCACTAGCTCTCCCAACCGCATCCTCATGGCGGCAAAAACCATAAAGATTCAGATAATTACCGTTCAAAAAGAAACCTTTCTCATGATCAACAGAAAAATAGCGGAATCCCGTACGTTGTACCATCCTATCCACCAATTGATTACCATCATATAGTTCTACAGTCACGGTATATAGATAAGGATTCTTTTTGCCCTCCCAAAGTACAGGACGTTCCACCTGTATAGGCTGTCTTACAATATCACCGGAAATACCGGTTTCATTGCTGGCAACGATTTTATTACTTGCATCTGCAATGGTTGTTTTAAGTTTCAAGCCCTGCTTTTTATTCTTCAGCGAAAGATGAGTTTCCACATTTATGCCGGCGGTTTCTCTGGAAATATTCTCTTGATGAATAAACACACCGGGAGAAGCATAAAACAAGGGAGTTATACAATCCTGTCCGGTTATAATCAAATGACAGGGACGATGAATACCACCATTTACATTGAAGTCACCGCTAATAGGCAAAACATCCGTACGGTAAGCATTACTTGCCCAAACTTCCAACAAATTCT
>NZ_JBCOCI010000561.1:0-629 GCF_040929485.1 Phocaeicola sp. RTP21198st1_B8_RTP21198_201120
GCTAAAATGTGCCCCGGAAAGGAAATTGAGAAACGGATTGTTCGCGAAGCCTTTGCCGAGATGTTACCGGAAAGTGTGGCGTGGAGACAAAAAGAGCAGTTCAGTGACGGTGTAGGATATTCATGGATTGACACATTGAGGGAAATCACAGCTGCTGCTGTGAGCGATCAGCAAATGGAACATGCTGCCGAACGCTTCCCTATCAACACGCCACAAAATAAAGAAGAATACTATTATCGCAGTATCTTTGAAGAGCATTTCCCCAGTGAAAGTGCAGCACGCACCGTACCCAGTGTTCCCAGTGTGGCATGCTCCACAGCAGAAGCGCTGGCGTGGGATATTGCTTTCAGGAATCTGAATGAGCCTAGCGGACGTGCGGTGAGAGGAATACACGAAGAGGCCTATACTTAACTGATAAGAATAACAGAATCTGCTCTTTCTGTTATTCTTTTGTAACATTTCTATTTTAAAATCTCAAGGATTAACGCAGATTAGCATATTATTGTCTGATTTGCGTTTTCTTTTTTATAATTTTGAGGCCAAACCAAATTAAATCTATCAAACTTTTAAAAGACCAAACAAATGAATTTAAAAAAAATGATGATGGCTTCTGCCCTTCTAATGGTTGC
>NZ_JBCOCI010000561.1:639-1032 GCF_040929485.1 Phocaeicola sp. RTP21198st1_B8_RTP21198_201120
AGTGATAGCCCACCGTGGATTCTGGAAAACTCCGGGATCATCACAAAACAGTATTTCATCACTTCTAAAAGCAGATTCCATCGGTTGTTACGGTTCAGAATTTGACGTATGGATCGCTAAGGATAACAAGTTGGTGGTCAACCATGATCCTGTATACAAGATGAGACCGATGGAGTATTCCAAAGGTGACGCACTGACCGGACTTAAATTATCCAACGGAGAAAACTTACCCAGCCTGGAACAATATCTGGAAGCCGGGAAAAACTGTAATACCCGACTGATTCTCGAACTGAAAGCACATAGCAATAAGAAACGTGAAACCAAAGCCGTACAGGGAATCCTTGCCATGGTGAAGAAAATGGGACTGGAAAACCGCATGGAATATATCACGTT
>NZ_JBCOCI010000562.1:0-968 GCF_040929485.1 Phocaeicola sp. RTP21198st1_B8_RTP21198_201120
AAGGAATACCTTGCGAAGTGAAGACTACCGTCTGCGCAAGCTTATCAAGCCGGACCAGTTGCTCGGGAGTAACGCCCGGCATACTTGCTTTCAAGCGATCAACAAGGCACAAACCGTCATGGCAGGAAACGTAGCTAATCATCTGGGTAGGCTGCTCCGCCCACGGTTTCTGACTATAATTAACAGAATCACACCGTACTTGCGGATGCTCAATAGCACCCACAATTCCGAATTTAACACTCATTTCTGCTCCCGGAACTCCGGCGAGGAAAGCCCCTTTCTCCTTTTTCCACACAGGTCCGCAAAGCCCATCACGCAATTCATCCGAGAATACGGCAATTCCCGGCATGTGGGAAACATTCCCTTTCATTGCCAACGAATCTGCCGGATATTGGGGAGTGTCGGCTGCCCAACCTTCTCCATAAATACAAATGGTAGGATCAACCTTGTTCACCGCTTTCCGGATCTCATTCATGGTTTCAATATCATGCACTCCCATCAAGTCAAAACGGAAACCGTCAATATGATATTCTTTTATCCAATAAAGAACGGACTCTATCATAAACTTGCGCATCATAGGGCGTTCACTTGCCGTCTCATTACCGCATCCGGAACCATTTGCCAATGTCCCGTCTTCTTTCTGACGATAAAAATAACCGGGAACAGTACGTTCAAAATTACTTTCAACGGTATTAAAAGTATGATTATAAACCATATCCATTATCACACGGATACCAGCTCTATGCAGTGCTTGTACCATTTGTTTGAACTCTTTCACACGAGTGGCAGGTTGATAAGGATCAGTTGAATAAGAGCCATCCGGCACATTATAATTCGCCGGATCATATCCCCAGTTATAGTGGTTTTCTTCCAGTTTTGTTTCGTCGATAGAAGCATAATCAGAGGAAGGAAGAAGATGTACATGTGTCACTCCCAGTTCTATCAAGTGATCGATACCGGTCAATAAC
>NZ_JBCOCI010000563.1:0-1030 GCF_040929485.1 Phocaeicola sp. RTP21198st1_B8_RTP21198_201120
TCCTCCGAAACGTATCTGCCACCTCATATTGCTGAAGCATATCAATACTTCCATTATAGCTACTCCAACAATTGACACCACCCGTCACCTCGGTCGAGAATGCCAAATCAGACAAGAGGGTATTACATTCATACCACTCCCCCAACGGCACCCACTGCATAGCGAGCAGGGATTCCTGATTGTTATTGTTCTTATACTTGAAGAGATCTTCGTAGTTTGTCATCAAGTCCAACCCACTATTCTCACACACATCACTGGCATATTGACGGGCAAGTTCTAAATCACCTTCATCACGCGTACCACCATTGTTCCAGCCCGAACGTGCCAGATAAACCTTTGCCAATATCCCTTTTGCCGCCCACGATGTAGCCCGTCCTTTATCACTCTGCTCCGACAAATTATCGACGGCGTAATTCAAATCATTAATAATAAACTGAAATACATCTTCTTCACGATTGAGCGGACGAACGGGATTGTCAACCAACTTCTGGTTATCTTCAATGAGAATCACCGGGCCCCAAATGCGCAACATATAGAAGTATGCACATGCACGCATCAACCGGGCTTCTGCAATTGCCTTTGTCTTGGCAGCTTCGCTCACACTCCCCTGTGTCTGCATCTCTACCGCATTGATTACAGAGTTCGCCATCGTTACTACCGAGTAGAATCCACTCCATGCACCCGACAGATTTTCATCCAAAGCTGTCACTTGGAAAGTAACAAACTGCGGATAATTCCAGGGACTGTACATATCATTGGCACGCCCGCTACCGATAGGAACGATGGAACGTTGATTGTAATCAAACCATGCCCGATTGTAAAGCGGAGCGGTGGCTGCTTCTAACGCTTCGTCAGAAGTATAAAATGTAGCGTCTACATAGTTTCCTTCCGGTGCTCTATCCAGAAAACTGTCACTGCATGCTGTAAACAGCAGGGCGGTAGTTGCTATTACTAATAATTGACTTTTCATAAATATTCTCATTATTTGTCAGGTTAGAAACTAAGGTTAAGTCCGAAAGTATAAATCCGT
>NZ_JBCOCI010000564.1:0-1029 GCF_040929485.1 Phocaeicola sp. RTP21198st1_B8_RTP21198_201120
CCTCTCTTTCTCCGAGCACGTCGGTTTCAACCCGGCCTATTTGTTATCTTCTGCACTGACTATTATACTGGTAGGCGGCTATATGTTCGGAATTACCAAGAAAAAGAAACCATCATTAATCATGTCCGGCCTATTGGCTATACTCTATATTTATATCTTTGTTCTTATCCAGCTGGAGACTTTCGCATTATTGGCAGGCAGCTTAGGACTGTTTATCATTCTGGCAATAGTGATGTATTTTTCAAAGAAAATAGACTGGTTTAATGAATAATCGGCTTTTCTTCTGAAACACTTGACAAATGGCTTTTTATTTTGTATCTTTGAGAAAACAAAAGCAATAAGAGAAATGAAAAATCTAGGAAAAATAGAGACATAAAGGACCTTTAAACTGATACATTTTAGTATTAATACAGATATATCATAGGGCAATGATCTAACGATCATTGCCCTATTTTGTTTATATTTTTACTTAACTCATTCTATAGAATCTCTAAAAATACTCAAAATAGTTTTTAATAAACTCTGATACCGTTTATAATAAACTATCAAAAAGTTTATTATAAACCGAAAGTACGTTTATTAAGAACGTAGTCTTTAATTGTAAAAATTGACAAACACGTTTTCATACAATAGGAGGTTATAAATAAGCCGTTCATTCATACAGTAACATAAACAAACAAAATTCTTTATTTCATCCAAACGATTGAACTTCCTTCACTCACTACACACTAAAATGTTTTCTTCAAATATATCATATCCACCAACTGCACACCATCCTCATACATCGGATGATCGTAGTTGTCAGTAAAGAAATTCTTTATCCGGTGAGAAATCGCAAAACCACAGTGTTCATAAAAAGATCTGGAAGAAGGTACATCGCCTGTACCCACTAACATTTCAGAACACTTTCCCTGATAATATTCAAATAAAAATTCGATTAAACGTTTTCCATACCCCTGCCGTTGAAAGAAAGGAACGTTAGCAATATTCTTGATTTCATAAATACCTTCCCCTTCACGAGTCACTGCA
>NZ_JBCOCI010000565.1:0-1029 GCF_040929485.1 Phocaeicola sp. RTP21198st1_B8_RTP21198_201120
CCATAACGGAAAGACATTATGAGATAATACCAAAAAGAAGCGGGAAATCGAAGAAGCATTACTGCTTTTCAGATTTCCCGCTCTGTGTTTATGTAACCTTTCCGGTCATTGTTCCGACCGGTTTGTTCTCTTCTGCGAATTATCCTCCGAAGTTGTCGAACATCAGGTTCTGTGCCGGAACGCCAAGATCGTCGAGCATCTTCTCTACAGCTTTCGACATCGGACCAGGACCACACATATAGTATTCAATATCTTCAGGAGCTTCGTGATTCTTCAGGTAAGTTTCGTAAATTACGTTGTGAACGAATCCCGGAGTGTACTTCACGCCTGCAGCATCAGCAGCAGGGTCCGGACGGTCGAGAGCCAAATGGAAAGTGAAATTCGGGAAGTCCTTTTCGATTTGCAGGAAATCTTCCAGATAGAACACTTCGTTCAGCGCACGGGCACCGTAGAAGTAAGACATCTTACGGTCAGTAGTATGCAATGTCTTGGTCAAGTGCATGATTTGCGCACGCAACGGAGCCATACCGGCACCACCACCAATCCACATCATTTCCTTCTTAGAATCGAAGATTGGGTGGAAGTCTCCGTAAGGACCACTCATTATTACCTTGTCACCCGGTTTCAGGGTAAAGATATAAGAAGAAGCGATACCCGGCATTACATCCATAAATCCAGGACCTTGTTCTTTCGGTTTG
This sequence comes from Phocaeicola sp. RTP21198st1_B8_RTP21198_201120, assembly GCF_040929485.1. Lineage (NCBI taxonomy): Bacteria > Pseudomonadati > Bacteroidota > Bacteroidia > Bacteroidales > Bacteroidaceae > Phocaeicola > Phocaeicola sp. RTP21198st1_B8_RTP21198_201120. The sequence goes on from NZ_JBCOCI010000565.1 coordinate 699, forward strand.
AACGGCGGAGTAGCGATACGTACTGTCAACATGATACGGTCACCTTCGGCAGGATAGTTGGCCATAGAGTAAGCACGGATTGTTTCCTCGTCGTTCTTACACTTCAGACCCAGCAAACCGAATTTCTCCCATGCAGGAAGATATTCATCACCAATCAAGCTCTTATCGATGTCCTTGTCATAGTCCATTGAGAATTTAGGAATCTTAATCTGCGCATAAGAACCCGGGATAAAGTCCATGTGTTCGCCTTTAGGCAGAGCAACGATGAACTCTTTGATAAATGTAGCCACGTTCTTGTTGGAGATTACTTCGCACTCCCACTCTTTCACAC
>NZ_JBCOCI010000566.1:0-1028 GCF_040929485.1 Phocaeicola sp. RTP21198st1_B8_RTP21198_201120
GAGAATATCTCGTAATAAGATTGTCCGTAGTGGGGAGAGAACATCACTCCCATAACCGGCAGATTGACCTGATAACGAAGCACCATCGGATACCGTTTGATTTTCAGGTGCCAAATAGCCATTCCGGAGGCATCCAGATTGACGTATGCCCGTGCGGATGCCGGATTGTTGGTGTTCCGGAGATTATAGACAAAGCCTCCGTTGACATCTATCAATCCTCCGGCTAATAATTTGAAATTATCTGTCAGGCGGAACTGGTAATGTAATCCATAGTTCCAGTTGACTAATCCGGAGAAAGTGTTATTGTTATCGGCCCGGTTGTGCGTATAGCTGATGTTTGCCTGAAAGAAGTTCTGCACAGATACATTTCCATCAAACAACTTGGTCATCCGAATCAATTCACGGGAAACACGGAAGTCGATTCCTTTGTATTCCTGCGGTGAAAGATAGGTGTCGAAAACGTTAGTAAATCCGACACCATACATGGTGGCACGTGTTACATACCGATGGGCTTGCAGACTGTCGATCTGCGCTTGTAATCTTGTGCAAAGGGCGAACAGGATGCAACCTGTCAGCCCCAGATATATTAGTTTTTTCTTCATCAGAATAATTTCATCTGCCCGGTGATTTCATCAATAATATCGCCTTCGCTTTTGCCGCTGTCCGGATCCAGATTTTCCGGCTCCTCTTCAGGAACTTCCTGTTGTTCTTGTGAGGGTTCGGGGAAGCGAGTTGGTTCAAGCTCATTGATCGTTTCCACTGCATAGGTAGTGATACGTTTTCCCTTGGCTTTGAAACCTTTGACAGCAATGAATTCATCCGCATCGATATTCAACGGATCACGGAAATTGTCGTGTCCGCCAAATATGACTTCCAGACGAGGATAGTACTCGTCGGTCAGCAGGATCAGACGGTTGTTCTTATTTTCTCCCAAGTAGTTCTGTTTACGGTTGGAGGCCTCAAAACAGAAACGTTTCAGATACGGATAATTCTGTTGGTCGGCATCGTAAAGCGCGGCAGTCCATATC
>NZ_JBCOCI010000567.1:0-1027 GCF_040929485.1 Phocaeicola sp. RTP21198st1_B8_RTP21198_201120
CGCACATACTCACCATGCCATACAATCTGCATGGAGTCTATTTCGCTGAACCGCACTCTGAAGGTAGTCCGGTTGGTCAAAGTTGCAACCTGTTGATTCGTTTTCCGTTTCATTCTTTTTTTATAAATATTTTCATCCTGCATTCAGCTATCAGCTTGTCTTCCACTTTCACTTGTGCAGAAATCAATGTAATGTCGAATACCTCCTGTACAACGGTAATCTCCGTAAATAGTTTCATCCCGATCTTTGGCAAATCGTAGATTTTAAGTTTGTCTACCGAGCCGATAAATCCTAACGGTACTTTTTCACCCTGCCGGGTATAAAGAAATCCGATACGTGCTGCTGCCGATTGAGCGATATGTTCAATAATTCCCGCCTCTTGCAGTTTTCTGGTTTCGCAGAAAATATTATCAGCAGTAACAGTCAGTCCGGAATAAGAATGATTCTCTTCGATACCAAAGAAACTGTCCACCATCACGATGGGCGGACGCTGTGGAATCAAATTGAGTATTCCTTCTCCTTGTATGATAACTTCCCTGTTGTTCATTTCAATCTGCATTGTACAATGCTGTGTCCCATTCCTAAATGGTCATCTATCTTTTCGACTTCCAATCCCGCTGCTTTGATGCACCGTTCCATATCATCCGAATGATACATTTTGCTGTTACCATTTGCCATGGCTGTGAAATAAAGACTGATTTGTGTCAGGCAATAAGCGGCTGTGTCAAACTTTTGCCGGTTCCAGAAAGTTTCCATGATATAGAGGCGGCTCTCCCGGCTCATAGAGCGGGCTGCACGGGTCAGTATGCTGGTTACTTCTTCTTCCGAGAAACAATCAAGGAACTGGCTCATCCAGATAGCATCGAACCCTGTCGGGAAAGGAACTTCGGGATCGAGCAGATTGGCGCCATACCCGTGGATACGCATTGCTCCGGGCAGTTCTTTAGTTTGTTGACGCATCATCTCCAATTGTTGCGGAAGATCCATTATAGTTACTTCCACCGCGTCGTCATAGCTTACGCACTTG
>NZ_JBCOCI010000568.1:0-1026 GCF_040929485.1 Phocaeicola sp. RTP21198st1_B8_RTP21198_201120
GATTACCCATTATGCCAAAGAAGTTTCCCTACCGACGGATGGTGAGGTGGAACTGGTGGTGAAGTCGGATATCAATTACTATTATTTTGGTTATAAAGTGAATGGAATATATCATGATCTGGGTAAGATGAACACGCGTTATCTAAGCACTGAAACAGCAGGCGGATTTACCGGAGTCGTATTGGGGCTTTACATTACATCAGCTTCTAAAGATTCGAAGGCGTATGCTGATTTTGAGTACTTTAAGTATAAAGGGAAACCGGGAGAAAACAAATGAATCCCTTTTATAAAACAAATTCACCCCATCGTTTCCAAAACGCTCCCTATATGAATAACATTACAGAAGTGAAGTTACATGTCGAATACATAATTTTGTGGTGTAGAAAACAAATGTGTTTTGATGAGGCAAGGTTAACGGTTTTAAATTTAATCTAATAGTATAGAAGAATATGGAAAAACAGTCATTTAGTGATGGATTATTTAGTCCATTGGGTATTAAACGAGTCATATTTATGCTGGTGTTGCTCACCACCTCTTTTATATCATGTAGCAACAGTGATGAAAAAGGAGGAAGTCTGGAAGTGGCACAGGAATATCGTAATCTGGAGTTTGACGCTCGTGGAAGCAGGCAGACTATTCAGATAGACGGTCCGGCCGAATGGCATATCAGTACTTCGGAAAGTTGGTGTAAAAGTTCACATACTATCGGTGAAGGAAAACAATATGTAAATATCACAGTAGAGGCCAATGATACGCAGAAAGAGAGGACGGCTACCGTCACCGTTTCGGCGAGTGGCGCTCCTGATATTATTATCAATGTAAAGCAGTCCCTATATAGCGTACCTGCATACGATGAATACATTGCACCTGATAATACAGGGATGCGTGATTTGACTTCCATGCAACTGTCGGCATTGATGAAAGCCGGAGTGAATGTAGGGAATACATTTGAGGCGGTGATTGTGGGAAATGACGGAAGTCTTTCCGGCGATGAAACGTGTTGGGGAAATCCTACACCGAACAGGG
>NZ_JBCOCI010000569.1:0-978 GCF_040929485.1 Phocaeicola sp. RTP21198st1_B8_RTP21198_201120
GACTTGAGACGTCTTTTTGAAGCGATTGCATCTCTACACGGAGAAGGAGTGAGCGGTATCCGTCTTGAAATCACCAAAGATGGAAAGTTGCTGAACGCCTTTGTCGGTGGAAAACCACTAAAGGATGACAAGCTTTACACGGTGGCCACTATCGATTATCTGGCAGATGGAAACGGACGGATGGATACTTTCCTGCAGGCGGAAAAGAGAGTATGTCCCGAAGACGCAACCTTACGCGGCCTATTTCTTGATTATGTACGCAAACAGACTGCCGAAGGCAAAGCGATTACCTCCAAACTGGATGGACGTATTACCATAAAATAAAAAGGAGAATCTAAAAATATTGAATATGAAAAGATTTCAGATATTATTCCTGTCATGTCTTGTATTGAGCTTTACTTTCTCAATTTTTGCGCAGGATAAGGATACCAAAGAAGTGATTATTTTACAAACAAGCGATGTGCATAGCCGTATCGAACCTGTCAATCAGAAGGGGGACGAATACTATAATAAAGGTGGTTTTCTTCGCCGGGCTGCTTTTCTCGAACAGTTCCGCAAGGAGCATAAGAATGTGCTGCTTTTCGACTGCGGAGATATTTCTCAAGGGACACCTTATTATAATATGTTCCGCGGAGAAGTGGAAGTTAAACTAATGAATGAGATAGGTTATGACGCTATGACTATCGGTAACCATGAGTTTGATTTCGATGTGGATAATATGGAACGTATTTTCAAGATGGCTAATTTCCCGGTCGTTTGTGCCAACTATAATCTGGATGCTACGGTATTAAAAGATATAGTCAAGCCCTACGTCGTTCTTGAGAAATATGGTTTGAGAATTGGCGTGTTTGGCCTTGGAACCCAACCGGAAGGGATGATTCAGGCTAATAAATGCGAAGGGGTCGTTTATGAAGATCCTATCCGCGTATCCAACGAAATAGCTGCTTTGTTGAAAGACGAAGAAGGGTGTGATTTGGT
>NZ_JBCOCI010000570.1:0-1025 GCF_040929485.1 Phocaeicola sp. RTP21198st1_B8_RTP21198_201120
GAGATGTATATCTGCCAAGGGAATTAAAGACACGCCCCACGTCTTATTTTTCAGTGCTTCCTCTGTCTTGTATTTCTCCGCCATCACAGGAAATTCTTTTTCTATCTCCGCTTTTCTTTCCGGTGAATCGAGCAAAACATACGTATAGGCTTCATGCTTATACCAGTATTCCTGCATATATTGAGGCAGAGAGGCATAGGAAATCAGAAAATTATAATGAATGTGTGAGTTGGAGGGCATTTCTTTCATGACTCCGGTCACTTCGCACGATACTTTATCATACGTTCCGGTAAAGATCAGAATTTTGCCGATAGGGTCTTCATCTTTGAAATACTTACGGGCAATACGTTCGGTGATTACCACTTGCCGGGGCATGGAGAGACAAGTCTTTTTATCCCCTTTCAGAAGTTCGAAATCAAAAAGACGGAAGAAGCCCGGATCGGCATAGGCTATCTGATTCTCCCGTAATGTCAGTTCGCCATATTTCACAATCTGCTCCGGTTGGAGATGGGTAGCGATACGGGTATAATCTTCGATTCCGGCAAGATTCTCTTTCATGGCCGAGGCATATCCGAAAGAGCTGGTCGCCCAGTAATCGGTCAGGACTTCCCCTTCATGAAAAGTACTTTGCACCCGATAGATATGGGCATATTTCGTGTGCATTTTATCAAAGCTGAACTCAAAAGTGACATAGGTTAGCATCAGTAATGCCGATGCCATTCCGATTGCCAATCCAAAGATATTGATGAAACTGAACTTCTTCCGCTTCATCAGATTCCGATAGGCACTATTCCAGTAATTCCCTATCATACGGTTTCGTTTTTAGATGACGTTTTCTTTTCCAGCGGACGGTTGATGTTTTCGGCTACAATCTGTCCGTCCAATAGTTGGATGACCCGGTGTGCATACTTCGCATCCCGCTGTGAGTGGGTGACGATAATGATTGTGGTTCCCTGACGGTTGAGTTCGCTCAACAGTTCCATCACTTCGATGCCATTCACCGAATCCAGATTTCCGGTAGGTTC
>NZ_JBCOCI010000571.1:0-358 GCF_040929485.1 Phocaeicola sp. RTP21198st1_B8_RTP21198_201120
GCTACTGTTTGCCGTTCGCTTACTTCATAGTTTTCAGAAGCAATCTGACGCATCTGGTCATTCTTGACCAGTATTGCATTTGCAAGTGTGTTGAGAGGTAAAGCTCCCTGCTGATAGGCATCCACAACTTTATCCGGCAAAGTGATGCTGCAAGGAACCTTGTCTATTGTAGCAATCAGACAGTTGGACCTAATCTGAGGATTGACAATCCGTGGATTGAGCGGTTCATCAGGATAAACCCGATAATTCACTGGGCTGTTTCCTGCTTCAGGGTGCTGATGTGCTTTGAAATCATCCAAAGTCTCATGCCCGGCCTTGTTCAGCAGATTGAGTCCTCCCATACCGATAAGTATCATTT
>NZ_JBCOCI010000571.1:368-1023 GCF_040929485.1 Phocaeicola sp. RTP21198st1_B8_RTP21198_201120
ATACTGGCAATAGGCATCATATTGTCCTTCAGATTGATTGACTTTGTTTTTCCCGTGAAGAGTCCTACAAGCATATCAGGCAGCATAGCCAGTACATATCCGATATTGTGTCCGATGTCGCTAATGCCATTGAGTCCGAAAGAGGTCAGCAACCCTTGCCATCCGTCCATATTGGTCTGCTTCGGTTTCGGGGAGGTCTGTTCTTCTGTTGGTTGTTCCTCTTTGACCGCTTCTTCCTGTTCCGGTGCAGTCTCTGCTGATGAAGTCTTACTCTGTGGCTTTTCTTCTGACTGCTTTTTCATTTTTTCCTGGTCTTGTCTATACTGTTCCTCGCATCCCGGGCGCACTATTGAAGGTATGTCTGAACGGTCTTCCTGTTTGTCAGAAAATTTAGATAACAGGAAGTCACCGCCGATCCATGTAGCCGCTGTTTTCCAACCGCCACCGACTCCACCCATACATGCGAGATCGGTTACGGATCCGAGGATTATACCTGTGTTCTTTTCCCACGCAGATGGGTTGTATCTCTTTTCGGCTTCTGTATCCATATGATGTTCTAATGGTGATTTTGCAACTTCCTGGGGGAGATAGAAGATGGTGTTAGTTGCTGCCTTCTTTAAGATGTATTCAATGGATGAGCGTGGAATCTTATCCC
>NZ_JBCOCI010000572.1:0-1021 GCF_040929485.1 Phocaeicola sp. RTP21198st1_B8_RTP21198_201120
TTGGGGTGGTGCTCCGTTGATTACTAAGGAAATTTCTCGTGAAGAAGTGTATAAGGTAGCACGTTCCAGTCAGGAGGATACTTACAAACAGGCGATTTCTGATTTTGAAGATGCGTTTAACAGGCTGCCTGACAGTTGGGCAAGCAGTGAGGCAGGCCGGGTGACGAAATATGCTGCTGCCGGTATGCTGGGACGTACTTATATGTATATGCATAATTACACGAAGGCGGCAGAATATTTGGGAAAAGTCATTGAACAGGAAGGCACTCTTTATGAACTGGTAAATATGAAGATTGTTTCAGTGACGAATATAATAATGGTAAAGAACGGGTTTGGGAAGTTCAATATCTGGGTGGTACTACTGGTAAGGCTTTGGGATTAAGTCAAAGTTTTAGTGGTTGGTTCATTCCTTCTACGCTGAATAAAGAGAAAGGGGACTATGCTAAGTTGAACGGCATTACGTTCAATGGTGCTTCCAGCTCCATCCGTGCTTCCATGTCCATTGCGGGCGACGGAGTGTATGAAACAGGAGATAAGAGAAGAGACTTGACAATAGTCAATAACCTGTATCTTGACAAGAGCGCTCCGCAGGCCGATGTATATGTGGTGCGGAAGTTCTTAAGAGCCGCTAAGAATGCGCCGACGGCAGTTGACGAATGGGGAAATAATATTCCTATCCTGCGTTATACGGATGTTAAGTTGATGTATGCGGAAGCACTGAACGAATTGGATTATGCTACTTATCTATCTACCGATATATTGCCAATTATCAATGACGTAAGAAAGAGAGCAGGTCTGTCTGCTAAATTGTCAAGTGATTTTGCCGATAAACAAGCGGTATTAGACTATCTCGTTAAAGAGCGTTTTGTAGAATTCTCTTTCGAAGGAATCCGCTGGCCGGACTTGATTCGTTGGGATTTAGCAGAAGAGGCGATGGCAACACACTTTGCCCTGGTAGACGAAGGTTATAATGAAACGACCGAACAGCCTACGTATGCAATGAAGTCATATAATAAATTGG
>NZ_JBCOCI010000573.1:0-1021 GCF_040929485.1 Phocaeicola sp. RTP21198st1_B8_RTP21198_201120
CTTTATCTTATATACTGATATAAGCTGAACTCCTAAAAATAAAAAGATTAGATTGAAAGCTCTTTCAATACAGTGACAAGATCTCTCTTGATTGGTTTGTCATTCTTAATAGCCTTGCTGAACGGTACGTAAACGATTTCATCATGTTCGATTCCGATCATTACGTTACGTTGATCTTCCATAATAGCATCGATAGCAGCAGCACCGAGGCGGCTTGCCAGGATACGGTCGTGGGCAGTCGGGCTACCACCACGTTGCAAGTGACCTAAGATCGTCACACGTACATCGTATTGCGGGTATTCGTTTTTCACACGTTCGGCATAATGCATGGCTCCTCCGGTCAGTTCGCTTTCGGCTACCAATACAATACTACTGTTTTTTGATTTACGGAATCCGTTCTTGATAAACTCTTCCAGTTGGTCGACTTCCGTACTGAATTCCGGAATAATAGCAGCTTCCGCTCCCGAAGCGATCGCTCCGTTCAGTGCAAGGAAACCGGCGTCACGTCCCATCACTTCTACAAAGAACAAACGTTCGTGTGAAGTGGCCGTGTCGCGAATCTTATCCACAGCGTCCAATATCGTATTTAATGCAGTATCATATCCGATGGTAGTATCTGTACCGTAGAGGTCATTATCAATAGTTCCCGGTAGTCCGATACACGGAACATCAAATTCCTGTGCAAAGATGCGTGCACCTGTCAGTGAACCGTCTCCACCAATGATAACCAAGGCATCAATGCCTTCTTTTTTCATATTATCATAAGCCAACTGGCGACCTTCCGGAGTCGTGAACTCTTTACAACGGGCTGTTTTCAAGATAGTACCACCCAACTGGATGATATTACTCACATTCTGACTCTTAAATTCCTTGATTTCACCTGTGACCAGACCTTTATAGCCTCTGTATATACCTTTGACTTGCAATCCATTGTAGATAGCTGCACGTGTCACTGCACGTATAGCAGCGTTCATTCCCGGAGCATCACCTCCGGAGGTCAAAATTCCGATACACTTAACTG
>NZ_JBCOCI010000574.1:0-1020 GCF_040929485.1 Phocaeicola sp. RTP21198st1_B8_RTP21198_201120
TCGTCAGCATACAATGGAACATCGTCGGCAATGGATGAAGATGCATCAGGGTAGACCCGGCATGAACTTTGAGAGTGAGCAACAACAATCGGAATCAGTAGATGGCTTTTTGCGTTCGGAGAATGTCTGGGGAGCTGCACGTCACGTAGTACTTGATGAGTTGTTTAAAGGAGCCATGATTCGTACCTCTTTCGGGGGGACGACTATTGATCTTCGCCATACCCATATTGCACCGGGAGAAACCTATATTGATTTGGATTGCAGTTGGGGAGGAGTCGAGATTTGGACAGTCGTCTTCAAATGCAATGCTTTCTTTGGAGGATGTGATGACAAACGCTGGCAAAATGGGAATGTAAACAAGGAGAATATATTGGTCATTCGTGGAACGCTTTCTTTCGGAGGCTTGGAAGTTAAAGACTAGCGTATGAAACCACATCCGATAATAGATTATCCATTCCGCTGGATTCCGATGCTGGTGCTGGCGTTTATTCTGGTTGCGACACAGGTGGCTTTAGTCTGTGGATATACCGGAAACGACTATCTTCCTGCTCTGGTAGATGGAGTGGCAACAATTGGTTGGCTGGCAGCCATAGCCTATTTGGCCTGGTTTGTGGTCGGTCTTGTTTCGTTGTTCCAGACGGATATAATCATGATAATCGTTGGAAGCCTATTATGGCTGGCGGGTAGTTTTATGATCTGTGATATCATGGTGAGGATTGTAGGCATATCCTATATTCCTTTTGTGCAGACCATACCTTTCCGGTTATTGTTCGGGCTGCCAACCTTGATTGCCATTACTTTATGGTATCGCCTGATCGTAACTAAAGAAGAAGTACAGAATCAGGAACTGGATAAAGAATTGGCTGCACATCAGCTAACTGTGACCGAACAACAAGGAGAACCACAGACAGAATTAATAGATCGCATTACGGTGAAAGACGGTTCCCGCATTCATCTGGTAAAGACAGACGAACTGATCTACATACAAGCCTGTGGAGATTATGTAATGTTGATAACCCC
>NZ_JBCOCI010000575.1:0-406 GCF_040929485.1 Phocaeicola sp. RTP21198st1_B8_RTP21198_201120
GAACAATGTACTATGATAGAATCTATATTTCTCATGATTATTCATTATTAGTTCAAACGCACCAGTTAATAATCCGAAGGTGGCATACGCTTCACACACCCTCTAATCTCACACTTCTTCACTTCCGACTCCTTCTGTATCAACTCCACTTCATGACATTTATGTATCCAGTCAATCTTCTCTTCCTGCTCCTTGCGAAGTTCAATATAAAGCCCGTCTATCTTCTCGTCACGTTGAGTCAGCCGTTCTTCCAGCCAGTCCACCTTTTTACGGCGATTTTCTTCTTCCATACTGTTCACGGATGCTTCCTCTTTCCGTGCATCCGTCTTGCGACAAGTGATATACCTCACTAACCATTTCACAGCTTCCAAACCACCCATAGCGGTAATAAAAGCAAGGATTGTAG
>NZ_JBCOCI010000575.1:416-1018 GCF_040929485.1 Phocaeicola sp. RTP21198st1_B8_RTP21198_201120
ACACTACCCAAATCATTAATATGATCCAAATCCTTGAACTTCAATCCATCCGAACGAGTAGTCGTCCCGGTAAACAGACGAATATCCGAGTTGGCACGAAAACAGATACGAAGCCCTGAAATATTAGCGATCGTAAAATCTTCCGCCTTCTCCGTCCCTTTGCTTTGGGCAGAAAGGTAAAAATATCCCAGACCGGCGATATTTACCGAACGACCACCCAGCAATGTCTTTCTCAATAACGTACGGAAATCCTTCAATACACTAATCGTTTCACCCTCGCTGACACCGGAAGCAGACGCAATCTCCTTTGCAAACTCATCCAACGTTGCACTCGTATCATACTGATAAGAAATCACCGGATACACTTTCTTTCCTGCTTCTTTATTTGTAGGGTCACACAGGCGAGACACCCTTCTAAATCTAATAGCCATACTACTTTCTTTTTTTAATAAATACTGTTTTAATTATCACTTCGCTAACGTTAACGATGCAAAGATGCAGCATCTTCCACGGAGATGAAACGACACCAAATAGCCTCATCAGAAAAGTACCAAAAAGCATTTCAGACATATACAACCGACATAGAGGAACCAAATAAACGA
>NZ_JBCOCI010000576.1:0-653 GCF_040929485.1 Phocaeicola sp. RTP21198st1_B8_RTP21198_201120
TGTTTATCATGTACGGCAGCCGGACCTAAGGCCTTACCTTTCCAGCCGCATTGGTCGATCATCCATCCTGCCGGAATTTTCACCCGATCTTCTGCCAGCTCATAGTAAGGTATCCGGGGATATTCCTGCTGCAGGGCTTCCAGTTTTTCTTTCGGCACAATGGGATTCATAAAGAAGCTGCCGGCATTTCCCATTACCTTCGGGTCGGGCAACTTGCTCTCACGAATATCAATTATCACTTTCCGTACAACAGAAAGCGTCAATGCCGGATATTTTTCAAGCTCCTGACGAATGGTTCCATAATCTAACGTATAATGTTCTTTTTTACTAAGTCGGAAACGGACATAGGTGACAAAAGCCGACTTGTTTTCCGGGCGTTTAAAGATACTGTTGCGGTAGGTATATCCACACTCTTCCACCGAATAAACGCGTTCTTCAGCTTGAATGTTCACCGTTTCCACAGCTGTTATCAGATCTTTCACTTCAACGCCATAAGCTCCGATGTTCTGTACCGCGCTCGCTCCGACCTCACCGGGGATGAGCGACAGGTTCTCCGTTCCATACCATCCATGTTCTACGCAATATGCAACGAAGTCATCCCATACTACTCCCGCTCCCACTCGTACCGACACAGAGTGTTCATCTTCCTCCGT
>NZ_JBCOCI010000576.1:667-1017 GCF_040929485.1 Phocaeicola sp. RTP21198st1_B8_RTP21198_201120
AACCCGTCGTAATCTTTGGTAAACAGCAGGTTACTGCCGCCACCAATATGCAAAAAAGGTGTCACAATGGCACCTTGCACAATCAGCTTCTTCAGTTCTTCAACCGAAGAATATTCTAAAAAACGAGCGGCACTGACATCGATGCCGAATGTATTGTAGGGCAAAAGAGAATACATATATTTTTAGTTATAAGTTATACTGTTATAGTGCGTCGTAACCTGTATCAGATACTTGTATCTTCAAACTTATACAATTCCCATTCTCCGGCTTTCCGGCGGAAATAAAGGATATTGGAAAAACCATTTCCGATACCTTTCAACGCCAGGATTTTCGTGGGCGAATCATCGTCA
>NZ_JBCOCI010000577.1:0-1017 GCF_040929485.1 Phocaeicola sp. RTP21198st1_B8_RTP21198_201120
GAAAAACTTACGAACGTTTACGTTCTTTATGTTAGCGGGAGCTATCGCTTTCACAACTAGTTCGTGTAGCGATGACGATGATTCGACCAAGTCCGACTATGGCACTGTAACAGGTATGGTAACTGACGAAAACAACACATCTATCAGTGGTGTTGCAGTTACTATTTCTGATGTCGAAGGTTCTACAGCTACTGGTGCCGATGGAAAGTACTCTTTCTCCAATGTACCTATGGATAAACGTACCATTACATTTACCAAAAAAAATTATCTGACTACCAGCGCAACTGTTTTAGCCGGCAAGTTCGATGCTAATAAAGTAGCATCTATAAGTATTCAGATGCTAAGTGCAGCAGCAAAGGTTATGGGTACTGTAACTGATGCTAAGAACAACAATGCTCCTCTTGCAGGGGTAACAGTAAAACTGGGGTCATTGACTACAACTACCGACAATGATGGTACATACTTATTTGAAAGTCTCATTATTGATGATTATTCTATTACATTTAGTAAAACCGGTTATGTAGCAGTTTCAAGGGATATCAAGAAAGCCCAGTTTATAGATAAGATAGCCACTCTCGATATTCGCTTGGGTGGAGTAGAAGTATTGCCAGGTTTAACAGCTGATGATTTGAAAGAGGCTGATAAATGGCTTTATAATGAATACAGAGGCGGAAAAAATGCCGATAGCTATCCTCATTGGGATTGGTCAACCGATTATATGTGTACTTTGAGTTTCTGGGGCAATATGGAAGAACAGCCTGAAGGAACCACTCTAAGAATTAGAAATACGGGGGATGAACAAAAAAATCCGGCCAATCTGGATGCATTTGATTCTTATACTTATGGCAGCAAGAAGATTACGGAAGACAACAAGATATTGTCATTAAGAATCCGTACTCATGGTGCAGATGACAAGGCTCCAGCGTATTTTGGAGTACAAGTAGTAGATCTTTCTACTGCAGAACCTGTAGCTGTGAAAGTGGGAGAAACCAAAACCTGTGGTTCGCAAAGTTATAC
>NZ_JBCOCI010000578.1:0-1017 GCF_040929485.1 Phocaeicola sp. RTP21198st1_B8_RTP21198_201120
ACTTTGCGCTTTTACCTGCGACGTGGCCACTAGTAAAAGAAAAATAATCGAACAATAGTTAACTAATTTCTTCATGCTTCAATAATAAGATCAATCTAAATTGTGTTTTTTAAAATCGTAATACGCATTGCAGACCAACCGACTTGTTTTTAAAACTGTTGGAGCGGAACTGGTTGTTATTATCAATAACGGCCGGCTCTACTTTCATACTCAAGTCGGGGGTTATATCGAAGTTGGATAACTCCGCATCTACATACGCGTCGATGATAGAGATCCGGTAAACTCCGATAAATGCAAATATACTAAGGTCCCGATAACGACGGAACATATCTTTTCTTCTTTTTAGTGTGTTTTTTAGCTGCTCCTCATTATAAGTGGAGTTCGGGGGCAACAAATCTTCGTAACTTTTCGTATTCGGATTGCTGTCCATAATGTCCAGATAGGCTTGCGAATAGTCTTTGTACATCTTACCGTTCCAACTTAAGGCGTAAGCACAACCAGCAAATCCTCCATATATAATAGGTAATTTCCAGTATTTACGGTTGTAAATCTGTCCTCCACCGGGGAATACGACTGCCAGCCACGTTGCTTTGGTCGGATTCGGGATAAATATTTTCTTGTTAATATCTTGAGCAGGTGGCGGCACAGTGTCGGTCTTTACAACAATGGAGGCAGGTTGCTCTATCTTTTTCAGCTCTTTCTTGTTGGCTGCATCCAAGCTATCCGCTATCTGTATTTTAGCAGCTGACAAACTGTCGATGGCCGGAAGTTCTTTGGATGGTATGATTTGGATAGAATCCTTCTTCACCGAGTCCTGTATGATCGGATCACGATGCCTTCGTGCACGGGCTTTCGGCGCTTCGCGCTGTATGATTGTTGTATCTTTCCGTGCCGGAGTAACAGTGGATTGTGCATACACATCAATCCCTGCCACCTGTAAAAAACAGAGAAGCAGGGCGCTGACTAGTAACTGATATTTCTTACTTTTTCTTGTCATTTACTTCTTTAGCGTATCGA
>NZ_JBCOCI010000579.1:0-1016 GCF_040929485.1 Phocaeicola sp. RTP21198st1_B8_RTP21198_201120
TGATATTTTTTAGTCATGTTGTTCGTATTGTCTTTTACAGTAATAGTAAGTGTGCTACTTAGGTCGACAATCAGGTTTCCGTTTTCATCCTTTTGACTGACGGGATCCGTGGAGATGATTTCTGCGTTATCTGCCAAGGTCGGCATCAACACTACGTTTGCAAATGCAGTGTTTTGTTTGAAACGTAACGAAGCGATGCCATTAATAAAGTTAGCACTAACCTGCTCTGTGTTACAAGTAGCCGTTACGCCTCGAAGTAGCTGAGTAGAAGTGCTGAAAATGGTATATTCGATATCATCTGCTCCATCATTCACTTTAATACGGGTGATACCGCTGCTCAAGTCCAGTACAGCATCAGTAGTGAGCGGATCAATGGGCTTTGCCCATTCATCCGCCAGTTTGAGTTTCACATTCACCGCACTTTGGTCGTCCAAAATGCGAAAATCTAAGGCTATGACCCTACTGTTCTGGTCAATAAGACCATTTATCCAGTTCCCTGTGCCATCTTCTGCCTGTATGGCTACCAATGGTTCTTTTACGTACCCCGGATTTTCGGATAAGACAACACCTTTCAGTTCATCTTCTCCGCATGACGTGAATATAAACACAAGGAATGTGCTTAATAGAAAATGTAGTTTCTTCATACAATATTATTTAAATAAGAAATAGCTTATTTTCTGTTATTCCTGAAAACAATCTTTATCCTGCATGACTAAACTAAAACAGCTGTTTGTATACCTTATAACTTAAAAAAGAGTGTCGCGCTATGCTCTTTTACAATCCTTCTTTTTACCATTCATAGAGATTCAGGTTAAAATATGCTTTATTGGCCTATTCATTAATATGACAGCCAGATTAATAAAAAGTATAGTGAGAAATGATTTTTTTATTCGTTCAGCCCTTCAACTCATCTTTTTATTAGTGAGTTTGGTCATCTTACATTTTTTCAATACCTTGCCCCCGAATTATCCATCGGAGAAACAGAACCTGTGAGTATTCACCTTAATATATTAACT
>NZ_JBCOCI010000580.1:0-1013 GCF_040929485.1 Phocaeicola sp. RTP21198st1_B8_RTP21198_201120
ATCACCATGAATACCCGCATCCGTGAGAATATCGCCTTGGCTGAATCAGCCGGTAGTGGCAAAAGTATATTCGAGTATGATTTAAATTCCAACGGTGCAAAGGATTATCTTGCACTTACGGAGGAAATTCTTTCACGTAACCAATAACAACTATGGCAAAAAACAATATGGACATTCTGCTTGGCAATATTTTGGGCAGTGCTGCTATCAGCCCTGACAATAAAACAGTAGAACAAACACCCGAGACCAAGCCAATTCCGAAACAGGAAAAACGGTCAGTCAAGGCAGAACGTAAAGAGCAACTGGACAATTCCTGGCGGCATTTCTCCTTTATCTGCTCCAGGGAACTTGTAGATAAGGTACAGGCAATAGCTTACAAGGAGGGTTTCACTATACGTGCCTTTATGGAGTATGTGATGAAACAGGGCATCGAGGCATACGAGGCGAAGCATGGCAAGGCTCGGAAAGTCAAGTCCAAAAGCATCAATGATGTAATGTAAACGTGTATACACGTAGCCATGTGTACGTATAGGTATGTGTACGTGTAGCAATATATACATGTTTACACGTACACGTGAATACACAGATATATTCAAGTCAATAACAATCAAAATATTATGAATATGAATAAATACTTCTCATTTGCCATTGTAGTATTCCTAATGGCAGTACCATTGGTATTAACTTCTTGTGGCAAAGACAACATTTTGGATGATGTTGAAGAGCTTCAGCCGGAGTTGAAAGTATGGACGGAGCCTTATCATGTTGAAAGTTCAACCATAGACGAGGTCAAGAACTATATGGAGTTTTCAATGAAGCGATATGGTCTTGTATCGGAGGCAACAATAGCTGGTTCTATTCAACTCACTTACAAAACCGGCAACGGTAATGAGGGTATCCTATATAGCTTTTATGCTTCAAATGGGGAATTGTATTCGGTAATAGATACAGAGCTGATAGCTAATAGCCGTCTGGTTATCGACTATTTGAAGGAACATTATTCTCTGATTGTT
>NZ_JBCOCI010000581.1:0-1013 GCF_040929485.1 Phocaeicola sp. RTP21198st1_B8_RTP21198_201120
GTGACAAGTATCCGTCGCTACGAAAGACAGAATTTCCA
The DNA here is from genome assembly GCF_040929485.1 of Phocaeicola sp. RTP21198st1_B8_RTP21198_201120. Lineage (NCBI taxonomy): Bacteria > Pseudomonadati > Bacteroidota > Bacteroidia > Bacteroidales > Bacteroidaceae > Phocaeicola > Phocaeicola sp. RTP21198st1_B8_RTP21198_201120. The sequence goes on from NZ_JBCOCI010000581.1 coordinate 39, forward strand.
ACGTACTCACCATAAATGAATTTGTAGTTTCTACATACGTATCGGTTCCCGCTTTCACCAACTTATCAAGCAAAGTCAGCTCATACTGTGTCAATCGGGGAAGCCACATATCAGGGCAAGCCAAAACTGCTTCTGCAAAGTAGGTTGCATATTCATCTTTGCGCAGTTTTGTGGGAACAGGTAGACATAATATTTTCGCCATCTGCTTTAAATCTTCTTTTGTATTCATCTTCAATCCATCTACTAATTTTACCGATGATTGAAATAATTCCGACTGACATCTTATCATAGTATCTACTCATTAATTGATTGATTCACAAAAGTAGGAATTTCTTATCCGACATCACTATTTTTGAATGAGAATTTGCAAAGGCAATTACTATTTATACCTTTGTGACTTCAACAGAAAATATGATTTCAATAGAGAATTAGTAACCCGTTAAAAGAGAAATTGATTATGCGTTCATTCATAGTATTTCTTTGTTTGGTCCCCACCCTCCTGTTTGCCCGACAAACTCAACTTGAGACACAGTTGAAAGAAGCCATCAAAGGAAAGAAGGCCGAAATAGGAATAGCCGTCATCATTGATGGAAAAGATACGGTAACTGTCAATAATGATATTCACTATCCACTGATGAGCGTATTCAAGTTTCATCAGGCATTAGCATTGGCAGATTATATGGGAAAACAGAAGCAATCGCTGGAAACCCGGTTACCCATTAAGAAATCGGATTTAAAGCCGGACACTTATAGTCCGCTTCGAGATTAATATCCGCAAGGAGGAACTGAAATGAGTATTGCCGACCTCCTAAGATACACACTTCAGCAGAGTGATAACAATGCTTGCGATATTCTTTTCAACTATCAGGGTGGTCCGGATGCTGTGAATAAGTATATCCATTCACTAGGAATTCGGGAATGTGCCATCGTCGGTACAGAAACTGCCATGCACGAAGACTTGAACCTATGTTATGA
>NZ_JBCOCI010000582.1:0-485 GCF_040929485.1 Phocaeicola sp. RTP21198st1_B8_RTP21198_201120
CGGCTATACTGCCGGGAATAACGATAAATAAGTATTTCAAATAATCAAACCGATACATCCACGGCAGAGGAGTATAATTAAATACACTCTGTGTCCACGAACCGTCAACCGTACTCCCTACTATCATAGCCATCAGCAATATCAGAATTCCTAAACGCATCCAACGATTATGCATTGTGAAAATGTAAAGGATAGAACCGAAAATAGCCATATTAGCCAACAGCAAAATGATAATGTTGCTGGAGAATAAACTGAATGTTTTCCCATCCGCATAAGAAGTGGTAGCCAACATAATGGCAGCGACAATGTAAGCTCCCACTTTTATTGAAATATGTACCCAATCCGGCATTTTCAAAGGAATGCGCATGAACATGGGAAATAGAACAGCAAAACAGAGTATAGCCAGCAGCCATGCTCTGATATCCTGCGGAGAACTTAACATATACGGATAAAAATGCTGGATGAAAATAGCAAAGAAAGTCAAC
>NZ_JBCOCI010000582.1:495-1011 GCF_040929485.1 Phocaeicola sp. RTP21198st1_B8_RTP21198_201120
TGAACCCCCCGTTTGACAGCTTCATAAACAAGTTTTAATTTTGAATCACCTTTTTCAGCACGCTTCCTTATGGAAAAAGGAAACGCGGCTCCCATAGCGAACAGGAAAAAAGGAAACACAAGATCTACCCAAGTAATACCGGGCAACAGAGGATTAAACACATGATCTGGCGGAGGCGTTTGAGCATGACTCATCCAACCGGGAAGAACATGCGTTACGATGGTAGCCGAAAGCACCATCGTAATAATTGCATATCCCCGTAAGGCATCTAAAGCTAAAGCTCTGTTGTTCATAAAGCTCCCCCCTCGCGCATTCCTTTTTCTACTTCTTTCCAAAGATTCTTTTGGATGATGTGTACTATATCGAATACCATTAGTCCATCCGATCGACGAAGGTTCATCTCTATTGTTTCGGATAATTTCCCCGGATTATCATAGAACTGATCCACCAAGATGCCGCCCATAAACTTGTTGTCTTTAAGAATCTGACGCAAGTGCTGACAGGAACCTTCTACAC
>NZ_JBCOCI010000583.1:0-1011 GCF_040929485.1 Phocaeicola sp. RTP21198st1_B8_RTP21198_201120
GTAGCAATATCTTTTGTGCATACAGATATAACAAAGTCATGGAGTGCCGCTTACAGACTGCATAATTTTGCACCAAACATAGTGCAGTTACGCCCACAAATAGATAACAGCAATCCTTACATGCTGCGCAGTGGAAATCCCAACTTAAAACAATCATATCTACATTCGTTCCTCTTCAATTGCAATCGTATGTTAGGAAAACATAACCACACCATAGGTGTTATTATCAATGCCTCTATCCGCCAACACTCTCCTGTTGCAAAGACAACCTATTACAATGCCGAAACTTATCTACCGGGATTGCAATACACAGCACCTGCACACAGTTCTCTAATTAGTTTTGAAAACGTAGAAGGATATTGGGACATAAAAGGCAAACTGATATGGCAGGCTCCTATACGTAGTATAAAATCCAAATATGCCTTATCTACCGGATTCAACAACGAACATAACCCATATTATATAGGAGAGAATAAGACTACAACACGTACCTATGATCCATCGCTCGAACATTTTCTACTCTGTAATCTAACTAAAAGATTAAAAATAACAATCAGTGCCAATACTCATTATGTACATAGCATCAATACTGAAAATTATACAAGTAAAACATTCTATCAAACGGCAGGAGCAACATTTGATATAAGCCAAATATGTAAATACTTCTATCTAAGTAGTCATTATAATTTCATTTTCAGCCGTGATTATGGAATCAATAAAGAGATTAACCGCAATCACACCCTAAACTTGAACATAGGCTGTAAAGTGTTAAATCGCAAAGGAGACATTAGTATTGCCGCATATGATCTACTAAATAGTCATCGGACTTTCAACAGCCAAATGTATTCCAACTACATTCAAAACACGTGGACAAATTATTATGGACGGTTTTTCACCATAAATTTTGCTTATCGGTTTGGTAAAGTGAAATCGAACTACGAAGGTACTACAAACGATGGAAGCATACGCGAATATAGGCCGATGTCAGATAAAATGTGAATTTCATAGCTA
>NZ_JBCOCI010000584.1:0-1011 GCF_040929485.1 Phocaeicola sp. RTP21198st1_B8_RTP21198_201120
ACCAACTTTTAAAGTGACAAAGCATTTTGTAAATGAAGCAGCTGCCCGTGAATCTGTGCAAAAGAAAGAGATTTATGGATATCTTTCCATACCTCCCCAATTTGAACAGAATGCGATTACCGGAAAGAATGCAACACTCTCCTACTATTATCATTATGCATTAATGTCGGTAGGTGGTGAGTTGATGGCGGCATTCGAAACTTCCTTAGCTCCGGTGGCTCTTTCTCCTGTGGTGATGCAAGCGATGGCACTCGGAGTAGAACAGGATCAGATTACCACCTTTTTATTACCCGTACAGGCTAATAACCATCCGATATATAACCCTAGTCTGGATTATTCGGTATATTTAAGTCAGCCCTTTTTCTTTGTGCTGTTTCAGGTTTTGATTCTGTTGATTACCGTGTATGCGGTTGGCATTGAAATCAAGTTCCGCACAGCAGATGATTGGCTGGCGACTGCAAAAGGCAATATAGTGACAGCTGTTTTAGGTAAATTATTACCTTATACCATTATATATATACTGATAGGATGGTTGGCTAATTACGTCATGTTTGGTATTTTGCATATTCCTTTTCAGGGGAGTTGGTGGTTAATGAATATCATGACTGTGCTTTTCATCATTGCAACACAGGCTTTAGGGCTGTTTTTATTCTCGCTGTTTCCGGCAATATCGTTGGTTATAAGTGTAGTTTCTATGGTAGGTTCTCTGGGGGCTACTTTGTCCGGAGTAACCTTTCCGGTTCCCAATATGTATCCGTTGGTGAGGGATGCTTCCAATTTGTTCCCTGTCCGTCATTTTACGGAAATGATGCAAACCATGCTCTATGGAGGCGGTGGGTTTATCCATCTTTGGCCGTCGGCTGTGATACTCTGTATCTTCCCGTTGCTGGCCCTGTCGCTGCTTCCTCATTTAAAACGAGCTATAGAAAGTCATAAGTATGAAAACATTAAGTAAGTTACAACAGTTGTCATTCATCATTCGTCGTGAATTTCTAGCTATCAGTACCAGTT
>NZ_JBCOCI010000585.1:0-1010 GCF_040929485.1 Phocaeicola sp. RTP21198st1_B8_RTP21198_201120
TCCAAATGTCTCCTTTGATAGATTGTGTGTTCTTGCTGCTCATTTTCTTTTTAGTAACTACGATGATGAAAAAATGGGAAATGCAGATTCCGTTAACGCTTCCTACAATGACTTCAAGCCTTTCCACTACACGGGCAGGCAAGGAAGCGGTGATTATCGCAGTAGATGAAAAGAAGAATGTGTATCAGGTAGTTGGGCACGATGCCTATTCGGGGGAAAGTACTTACTTGCCTGTAAAAGATTTAAGCGCTTTTCTTTCTGAATTACGCAATAGTCGGGGAGTGGAAACAAATATCGATGTGACGGCCTATCGTACTGTACCGGTAAGCACAGTGATAGAGATCTTCGACCAATGTCAAATACAGGGCTTTACACATACACGTGTACGCCTTGGAAGCAAACCTTATTAAGCCTATGAGACTATCATTATTTAATAACGAGGACGAACCGGAAGTTTCTATGTCTCCTTTAATCGACTGTGTGTTTCTTCTGCTTATTTTCTTTCTGGTATCTACCATGACGAAAGTGAAAAATAGGGATATTCCCGTTGATCTGCCAACTTCACAATCGGCTGTTAAATTGAAGCCGGATGATAAGCAGGCTATTGTAGGATTGGATGCCGATGGTAATTTTTATTGGGATGGGCAACCTTGTTCTACCAATTTTATGATGGAACAGTTACGGCAGACATGTATCACTGACCCGGGAAAGCGTATTCGCATTGATATGGACAGGCATACTCCGTTCGGACGTTTTGTAGAAGTGATGGATGCTTGCCAGTTTTATAACTTAACTAATATAGGAATCAGGACGTATGACGAGAACTACAACAGGGAGTAGCCGTCTGACGGTTATCCTATCATGGATGATAGCATTGATTTGTTTTGTGGGCGGAGCACTCTATATTTGGAAGATGCCGTCTCCGGATCAGGAGGCGATGGATTTGCAAATGAAACAGCAGAAAAATCAAAAGTCCAGAAAGAGTTTGACGGAAAAGGTAAAACAGGAAC
>NZ_JBCOCI010000586.1:0-1009 GCF_040929485.1 Phocaeicola sp. RTP21198st1_B8_RTP21198_201120
CTGTTATCAGTTGTGCTGCCCGTTGCAGACGAATGTTACGGATAAAGAGGCTGGGAGACTGATCGAGCATAGTCACCAGTTTGCGGTATAATCCCGTTCGCTCCATACAGAGGTCGCGGCTTAGTTGCTCCACCGAATAGCCATTGACGTGCAGATTCTGTTCCACCAGTTTGATGGCTTGTGCCAGAAATGCAGATTCTTCTGTGTCCTGTTGCTGATGGTCGGGAGACGTTTCTTCTATGCCACAGGTTAGAGAATTATTTTGTTCGATCAGGTTGCGGATACGGAGTAATAGAATCTCTTCTTTATGCTTGCGTTCCATTTCCTTTCTGCTCCAATAGATATACAATCGGCTACCGGTGAAAGCAATCAGTAATAAAATGACTGCATACAGGATATAAGCCGTGGTTGTTTTCCACCACGGTGCATGGATGGTTAATTTTATTGCTGTCACTTTGCCGTTCCACTGAAGAGGATTGTCCGAGGCCATGACTTTGAATGTATAATCTCCCGGTGGTAAATTGGTGTAAACAGCTTGAAGAAGACCTTTCCCTACAGTCGCATTTCCCTGTCTTCCTGCAAATGTACTCATCCATTGCGGGTCGATACCTTCCAGTTGATAACGGTAGTATGTGCGTTCATGATTGATATAATTCAATGCCGAAAATTCGAAAGTCAGGAAGTTTTGGTTATAGTCCAGTTCGATTTCGGTTGTATAAGGAGCAGCCTTGGACAGGATGATGCGGTTGCCATATTCTTTTCCAGTATTCACTTTCTCTCCATACAAGCGTAAGGCTGTGAAAACCGGCGGATCAGGAAGCATCGGATGAATGGAGTCCTTGTCGGGATGGAATATGCTAAAGCCATCAATACCACCCAGATAGAGAGTACCGTCGGAAGAACTGAATACGGCATCTTTTATGTATTCGCCGTCCAAAGCACCGTCCAGCTGATTGAATCGGGTGATACTGATGTTCTTATTCTCCGGATTTATGTGGATGCGTGTGGC
>NZ_JBCOCI010000587.1:0-1009 GCF_040929485.1 Phocaeicola sp. RTP21198st1_B8_RTP21198_201120
CACATGCACAAAGGGGAAATCCGGGTAGAAAGCGAAATCAACAAAGGTTCGGATTTTATCGTTACCCTGAATGTATCCGAGGATGCTTACAACCCCGATGAACGCTCGTCCGAGAACATCACGACCGAAGAAATACAGAAATATAACCAGCGAATCAAGGAAACCATCGAACTCATTCCTGAAAAGCTGACCAACAAAGAAAAAGATCCTGCCCGGGAATCTATTATGATTGTAGAGGACAATAAAGAAATGAATGATTATCTTGCCAGCATATTCAGCGAGAAATATGATATTATACGGGCGTATAACGGTGCGGAAGCCTGCAAGAAGATAGCCAAACAGCTGCCCAACCTCATTATATCGGATTTAATGATGCCGGTGATGGACGGCCTGGAATTCACGGAACGTGTCAAACAGGACGTAACGACCAGCCATATCCCCGTTATCCTCCTGACTGCAAAGACCGATGAGAACGACCATACGGAAGGTTATCTGCGGGGAGCCGATGCGTATATCACTAAACCTTTCAACGCCAAGAATCTGGAACTGCTGGTACAGAATATCCAAAAGAGCCGGAAACAGAGTATTGAACACTGCAAACAGGCAGAGGATGAAATATTCATGAAAGAACTGATGGAACTGATTATGGCGAACCTCACCAAGGAAGACTTCGGAGTAACGGAAATCACAGCCCATCTCCGCATCAGCCGCAGCCTGTTGCACATGAAGCTGAAATCACTCACCGGATGCTCCATCACTCAATTCATACGGACGATCAAAATGAAAGAGGCTAAAACTCATTTACTGAATGGTATGAATGTCTCCGAAGCATCATTTGCCGTCGGTATATCAGATCCGAACTACTTTACAAAGTGTTTCAAGAAAGAATTTAATATCACTCCGACAGAGTTTCTCAAACAGTTGAAATAGAAAGCAAAAGTAACTGCTTCAGAAATTCAACCTACCCTTAGACAACGTGTCAACTATTAATAGAAAAGTTCTTTTGCTC
>NZ_JBCOCI010000588.1:0-1008 GCF_040929485.1 Phocaeicola sp. RTP21198st1_B8_RTP21198_201120
TAGAAAATCATAATCAGACGCAAGCTTATATTTAAGAGAATACTTTTTCCCCTTCATCAAATCAGTTCGAATGAACACACTTTGATGTGAGAAAGCCATCATATAACGCATACTTTTCAACCCCAAAGCTTTCACTGGTCTATCTCCTATAGCATAACGGAGAATCGTATCACCATAATAGACAGCATAGTTTTTATGAGTTTTTACAACAAAAACAAAACGTTCTACTACCTTATTATCAACAAACTCATCGTCCGCATTCATAAAAAGAACCCACTCTCCAGTGGCATTATTGATAGCTTTATTCATAGCATCATATATACCATTATCCGGCTCTGATAACCAAAAAGCTATCCTGCTTTCGTATTTCTTTATAATTGCTAAGGTACCATCTGTACTTTTTCCATCTATAATTATATATTCTATATTTTCATAAGTCTGACTAAGTACAGACAATATAGTTCTTTGTATGGCAGATACAGCATTATAACAAACTGTTATTATTGAGACACGAGGAAGGTTATTATTCATATTTGAGTATGTAAAATCTTATTTCTTCTTTTTATACATCTTATATGCCTCTTTCAGCATGTCCTCATCACTATACTGTGGATGCCAATCTAGATCTTTTTCGGTTTCCTGAATATCCAGAACATACTCTTCGTCCGCAATCATAAACTGTTCTGGATACATTAATGTAAAACCATATTTATCTAATAATCCTAACACTAACTTTACGAGTTTACCAGACGTTGGAATTACTATAGAATGTTTATCCGCTGACGTAACAACCCCCTGCAATAGGGTACGAATATCAGGCGGATTCTTAGAGCCTAAGTTATATTCTTTGTTAGGTAATCCTTTGTCTATAGCGCAAAGAATAGCGCTAACGCAATCAAATACTGAAATCATTTGGTAATGATTCTTGCCATTACCAATTGTTGGTACTGGTAAATTCATATCAATTAACTTAAATAACTTTACTAAAATACCTAGGCGGCCTGGTCC
>NZ_JBCOCI010000589.1:0-682 GCF_040929485.1 Phocaeicola sp. RTP21198st1_B8_RTP21198_201120
GCGCAAAGGCGACACGCTTCTTATCATCGAAGATGCGGAATTCCGTCTCCGTGTGGCACAGGCAGAAGCGGATTTGGCGAATGCCACCGCAGGACGCCAGGCCACTACCATCGGTATCGCCACTACGCAAAACAATTTAAGTGTGAGCGACGCAAGTATTGAAGAAGTACGTGTACAGATGGAAAATGCCAAACGTGAACTGAACCGTTTTGAGAAACTGTTGCAGGAAGACGCAGTGACGAAACAGCAATATGACAACGTACATACAGCATACGAAGTTGCCAAAGCCCGTTATGAACAGGTGTCACGGACTAAAATGTCTACTTCTTTAGTGAAAAGTGAGCAGACTCATCGCCTGGGACAGAATGAAGCAGGTGTCCGCCTGGCAGAAGCTGCGTTGGAACTTGCCCGTCTGAATCTCTCTTATACAGTCATCATTGCTCCGTGTGACGGCACGACAGGAAAGAAAGAAATCCTGGAAGGGCAACTGGTGCAACCGGGACAGACTATGGTTGATATCGTAGACAGCAGTGATTTGTGGGTAATCGCCAATTACCGCGAAACCCAGCTTCCGAATATCAAAGAAGGTGCAGAAGTGGAAATAACCGCAGACGCCGTGCCGAACGTCACATTCAAAGGAGTAGTAGAATCCATCTCCGATGCAACAGGAGCCGCCTTCTCA
>NZ_JBCOCI010000589.1:692-1007 GCF_040929485.1 Phocaeicola sp. RTP21198st1_B8_RTP21198_201120
TAAAACGCATGCGTGCCGGTTTTAACGTGGAATGTGAAGTGAAATATTAACCGCTTTAACCCTTTATCGTTTTAATCATTGTTTTAATTATCAATTGCTTTAATTTTTAATTTCTAATCTTTAATTCTTATGAGTGCTCCTGTTCTGAACGGTCCTTTTGTTTTGCCGATGTTCCGCAGCTTCGTGCCGCGGAAAATGCAACCGTGGATTTATCTTTTCATAGCCGTCATCTTCCAACTTTCGGGAGGTGTCTATTTGGGTGCATTGAATCAGATGATCGGCAGCATGTCACTGATGCGGGAGGATATTTTAATG
>NZ_JBCOCI010000590.1:0-1006 GCF_040929485.1 Phocaeicola sp. RTP21198st1_B8_RTP21198_201120
ACATTCTACCTTGAATTCACGTTTCAAACGGTCAATGATAATATCCAAGTGAAGCTCACCCATACCAGAAATAACTGTCTGACCTGTCTGTTCGTCTGTTTTCACAGTAAATGTCGGGTCTTCTTCAGCCAATTTAGCCAAACCGTTAGACAGTTTATCCATATCTTTCTGAGTCTTAGGCTCTACAGCGATACCGATAACCGGTTCCGGGAAGTCCATAGATTCGAGCACGATCGGAGCATTTTCATCACACAAAGTATCACCAGTGTGAATATCTTTAAAACCTACACCTGCACCAATATCACCAGCACCAATTACTTCAACTGGATTCTGCTTGTTAGAGTGCATCTGGAACAGACGAGAAACACGTTCTTTCTTACCAGAGCGAGAGTTGTAGATATAAGAACCTGCTTCAATCTTACCTGAATAGACACGGAAGAAAGTCAAACGACCTACATACGGGTCAGTTGCGATCTTAAACGCCAAAGCTGATGTTTTTTCATCATCACTTGGTTTACGATCTTCTTCAGCTCCTGTATTAGGATTTGTACCTATTACATTCTCTGTATCAAGTGGAGAAGGTAAGAAAGCACAAACATAATCAAGCAATGTCTGAACGCCCTTGTTCTTGAAAGAAGATCCACAAAGCATAGGAACTACAGCCATCTGAACTGTTGCATTACGAAGAGCTCTCAACACTTCTTCTTCAGTAATAGTAGAAGGATCATCGAAATATTTCTCCATCAAAGCATCATCAAATTCAGCAACTTTTTCAAGCATCTTATCTCTCCACTCATTGGCTTCATCGATAAGATTAGCAGGGATTTCCTCTACTGTATAATCTGCTCCCATTGTTTCATCATGCCAATAGATAGCTTTCATTTTGATAAGATCAACAAGACCTTTGAAAGATTCTTCAGCACCGATAGGAACAACAATAGGACATGGATTAGCTCCAAGAACATCCTTCATCTGGCGAACTACTTCAAAGAAGTCAGCACCAGAA
>NZ_JBCOCI010000591.1:0-1006 GCF_040929485.1 Phocaeicola sp. RTP21198st1_B8_RTP21198_201120
GATAAGAAGCTAAACGGACAGGACCCGGAATTCTTCAATACCGGTGGAGTTGCCTCCCCTGTACCTCGTCAGTTCACATTAACTCTTAGATTAGGATTTTAACCATTCAGATAATTATAAAAATGATGAAATATAAAAACGTATTATATACAGCAGTCATTTCAACCTTATGCCTGGGAATAACCTCCTGTAGTGATTTTTTGGATGAAATGCCGGACAACCGAACTGAGCTAACTACCGAAGAGAGCATTACCAAAGTATTGGTATCTGCATACCCAATGACCACCAACTGTCATATAGGCGAATTCTACAGTGACAACATTGATGAAAATAGTAAAGCATACAGCTATCTTTTCCGGTTAAACGAGCACTTGTATCGCTGGCAGCAAACCACTGAAGAGAATCAAGACTCACCTCATGCCTTATGGAATGATTGTTATAACTCGATTGCATCGGCCAACCAAGCCCTGGCAGCCATCGAGCAAATGGGAAACCCTCAATCATTGTCAGCACAAAGAGGTGAAGCTCTAATATGTCGCGCATATAATCATTTCGTACTAGCTACCACATTCTGCAAAGCGTATGGTACAAATGCAGATAAAGACCTAGGTATACCTTACATAAAGGAACCGGAAACATCTGTAAATCCACAATACTCACGCGGAACTGTTGCTGAAGTCTATCAAAATATCGCAGCCGATTTAGAAGAAGGATTGCCTCTAATCGACGACAATATTTACTCACGAGTGAAATATCATTTTAATAAAAAGGCTGCCTATGCATTTGCTGCCCGCTTTTATCTATATTACACACAGCCGGATTTTTCTAACTGCCAGAAGGTTATCAATTATGCCAATATAGTACTCGGCACGAATGCTTCCCAATATTTACGTGACTGGGCTGCATTAGGAGCTTTATCTCCCAACAAGAACATACAGCCGAACGCTTATGTAGATGCAGATAATCGGGCAAATCTACTGGTAATATCAGCAGCTTCATATTGGCC
>NZ_JBCOCI010000592.1:0-1005 GCF_040929485.1 Phocaeicola sp. RTP21198st1_B8_RTP21198_201120
TTCTCCGGATCTCGGATCGTGCCATTCCAATGGGAATACAGGGAATCCGAGACGGTCACCGTCACGCTTGCTTAATTTTCCATTGCCTTCCGGTTTCAACAACAAAGGCAGGTGAGCAAATTCCGGCATTGTATCTTCCCAACCGAAAGCACGGTACAACAACACATGCAAAGGAGCGGAAGGCAACCATTCTTCACCACGAATCACGTGGGAAACTTCCATCAAATGGTCATCCACGATATTTGCCAAATGGTAAGTAGGTAGTTCGTCAGCCGATTTATAAAGCACTTTGTCATCCAGAATAGATGAGTTGATTACTACTTCGCCACGAATCAGGTCATTTACATGTATATCTTCATTCGGTTCGATTTTGAAACGAACAACATATTGTTTGCCTTCAGCAATCAGTGCATCCACTTCTTCTTTCGGCATAGTTAATGAATTGCGCATCATACCACGGGTAGATGCATCATATTGGAAGTTAGCAATTTCAGCACGCTTAGCGTCCAGTTCCTCCGGAGTATCAAAAGCGATGTAAGCTTTTCCATTTTCCAGCAAAATCTGCACATATTTCTTGTAGATTTCGCGGCGCTCCGACTGACGGTACGGACCACACTCACCACCGAAACTCACTCCCTCGTCAAAGCGGATACCCAGCCACTTAAAAGATTCGAGTATATACTCTTCCGCTCCCGGAACAAACCGGTTAGAGTCAGTGTCTTCAATACGAAATATCAAGTCTCCGCCGTGTTGACGTGCAAATAGATAATTATACAAAGCTGTACGCACACCACCGATGTGCAATGCTCCCGTAGGACTTGGAGCAAAACGAACTCTTACTTTTCTTTCTGCCATAATTTGGGTTAGTATAGGTAAATCGTGGCAAAATTAAACCTTTTTTTCCACACTATTGTTTTTTTTTGTACTTTTCGCAAAAATTTCAGTGGATATGGAACATTTGAAGAAGAAAAAAAAATTTTCATGGAGAGATTTACTATATAAATC
>NZ_JBCOCI010000593.1:0-1003 GCF_040929485.1 Phocaeicola sp. RTP21198st1_B8_RTP21198_201120
CTTTAGTCGTTCTGTAATAAATAACTTTCAATCAAGGATTTTATCTCATTATCCCCTTTAGAAATGGTTTCCATATCTATCACGTTATCAGCACGGTTATAGTAGTTTGAAATGAATGCTAATGAAGTTATTGGTGAATCCAGATTTGATATCTTTTCCCAATTGTTCTGATCACGTGCAGGGTATATGGTATAGCTGTAAGAATAACCACAAAGCACATTACCCCAGTGAAATGTTTTCATAGGGATGATATAATTATTTTCCAGATTTAGAAATGCAGATATGGCTCTATCATTCCAAAGGTTTATAAGATAGTTTCCCTTATCAGCCTGAATAGTTTTAATTGTCATCCAGCTGATTACTAGTTCTTTATAATCCGAAGGCTCATGAATAAACGATTTTATCTTATCCTTTATATATTCTTTCATATAATATAGAGGGGTCTCACATTCCATAAGATTACCTATTTCCTTACATTCTATCCACCATGGTGTGTCAGGTTTCATAGAGTAATAACATCCTTCAAAATTCCAACTACAATAATCAATATGATGTAAATTAATCATGCCAGAAACCAATCTGTACAATCTGAACCAATTTGAGAATTGGGCATCGGCAACAGCACTTTTATTATCCAATGAATTACAGATTTCCTTTAAGAGATTCCATTTTTTTAAAATAGTTTCTATAATCAATTCTTTACCTTCCATTTCTGTTTGCCACAGAGGAGTTAAATCGCCCATGAGGAATTCATTGTCTTCCATTTCATCTATCGATGGCACTTGACTATCAGGCATTTTCTTTAGCAGATCTTTCTTTTGTTCGTCATCATTATACCATTCTGGTAAATTGACATTTGGAATTTTACTTATATTTAGCGTGTTTGTATCTACAGTCAACAGGTTGTCATCAGTGGTTTGATTGATAATTTGAACAAGGTATCTCCAGTCTATGTAGTTTTTTCCACGTCGCGATTGTTCAGTTCCGTTTTTTCCCCATATAC
>NZ_JBCOCI010000594.1:0-1001 GCF_040929485.1 Phocaeicola sp. RTP21198st1_B8_RTP21198_201120
CCGTTACTTCGCCCGGACGAAGAGTGGTGCAAAACCAAGGACCTCCGAATTCGGGGATGCCAAGCTTCTCTTTCATTGCTAGAAGTTTCTCACGAACTGCAATGCAATGACAATTCTGCCCTTGTTTATTATGGTGCATGGCATCAATTATCATGGGCGAATCTGTATCCACACCTCCTAATATAAAATAGGTGGAAAGAGGTTGCAGCGGTTTACATTCATCAGTTTGCATCGGAACCCCCGCCATAGCGGCAAGGTCACCATCCCCAGTACAGTCGATATACATATCAGCACTGATAGCCTCTGTCCCATTCTTATTCTCAAAGAGGATACAGGATATTTTGCCGTCTTTTGCCTGGCAACCGCTTAAGTAAGAGTGCATATACATATCCACGCCGGCTTCCAACATCATTTGCTGGCATAAAAGCTTGTAAAGCTCCGGATCAAAAGCTACATTGCCAAGAGGTTTCTCAATGATACAGCCTCCCATCTTCTCCAGCCGTTCGATAAATTCCCATGGAATACCGCCTATCACCTTCTCATTATTATAGGTGAATACACTCAAAGGAGTAACAAGCCCCATTGTAGCCATTCCACCTAAAAAACCATATTGTTCCACAACAGCAGTTTTCGCACCACTGCGAGCAGCCGCAATGGCCGCTATGAAACCAGCTGGTCCGCCACCGCAGACAACTACATCATAGTTGCCCACAATTGGAAGCAAATGGGATTCGTATTTTACTCCAATATTAGGATTTATTGTTTGAAATCAATATCTTTGCTTTGATTTAAACAATCATTCAGCATGAAGTATATAACCATAAAAGACATCGCTCGACATTTGTCAATATCCGTCTCCACTGTATCTCGTGCATTGGGGGATGACAAGAATATCCGTAAAGAAACGAAAGAAAAGGTGATAGAAGCGGCTAAAAGATTGGGATATAGACCAAACCCTGTAGCAATCAACCTTAAATACGGACATACTAATACCGTGGGAG
>NZ_JBCOCI010000595.1:0-757 GCF_040929485.1 Phocaeicola sp. RTP21198st1_B8_RTP21198_201120
TCCTCGTAGAGAGCATCTCCGGGAGCTATGGTAGCTGTTCCATTCCGCATAACAATCGCATTGCCGGAAATATCTTTCATCACGTTGCCATCGGCATCACGTGCATACGTGGCATCTTTATTTTGACAAACGCCTTTGTAACGATAACCATAGAAAGAACCCATCGGACGTCCTTCTTCTCTACGGTATGCATATTCACCATTGTTGAAGGTATAGTTTTCTTCGGTATAGTTATCCGGCATTTCCGTAATCTTGTTCTCGTTGTGGGCGATGTTGAAGTAGAATCCAACACGCCAGTCTCTGTTTTCAAAAGGGACTGCATCAACACGGAATTCCCACCCTTTATTCGTCATCTTTCCAGAATTCATGTAGCTGACTTCATAACCATTTCCATAACCGATACTAGTTGGCATTTTAACTTTCTTTTGCAACAGATCTTTGATATATTTCTGATAGACATCGACCGTAAAGCGGAGTTTCCCTTTTAAGAAAGAAGCGTCCAGACCTGTATTATATTCAGTGGTTGTTTCCCATTTCAAGCGATTGAGCTGCATGGTGCTCGGGGTAATGGCACTCATATCCATGTAATTGTCACCGGAGGCGTATGAACCCAGATAGAGCGAAGCACCGGAGGCAGCATTTCCCGTCTGTCCCAAACTGAAGCGAAGTTTAAACTCATCCATCCAGTCGTTCGAGAAGTCCATGAATTTCTCATCTGCCAGATGCCAAGCGACACCGACAGTAGGGAACAGACCTA
>NZ_JBCOCI010000595.1:767-1000 GCF_040929485.1 Phocaeicola sp. RTP21198st1_B8_RTP21198_201120
TCCAAGCCCAAAGAAGCATTGACGATATAGCGGTTCAGCAAAGTATAGTTCATTAAAGCTACCCCATTGATGCTACGTGTCTTAGAATCTCCGGAACTAATTTTACGTACGGCACTTCCGATAGTAGGGTCGGCAAGACCGGAAGAAGCATTACCGGAAGTTTCACTTCCATAGCTGGATTTTGTCGTTTCCACAGTACGGAACACGCCGGTTGCAATGATGCTATGCTTATC